>JANXZI010000719.1 GCA_025355595.1 Spartobacteria bacterium | reverse complement strand
AGTTCGACGATGCGCGTGGCGACGCGATCGAGAAAGTAGCGGTCGTGCGTGACGAGGAAGCAGGTGCCGGGATAGCTGCGCAGGAAATTCTCCAGCCACTCGACGCTCTGCGGATCGAGGTGGTTCGTCGGCTCGTCGAGGATGAGCAGCTCGGGCTGCGCGATGAGCGCGCGGCAAAGTGCGACGCGGCGTTTCTCCCCGCCGCTCAGCGGGCGGACGATGCGATCCGGCGCGGGTGCGTGAAGATTTTGGAGCAGGCTCTTCAGCCGCGAATCGAGGTTCCATCCGTCGTGCCGCTCGATCTCGTCGAGCAAATCCGCCCCGCGATGCGAGTCGCCAGGCGTGTTCTCGTATTCGGCGATGATGTCGAGAATGTGCTGCGCGCCGCTGAGGATGTTCGTCTCGACGGTCGCGTCCATGTCGAGGTCGAACGTCTGCGACAGGAAGCCGGTCATGATCCCACGTCGGCGCGAGACTTCGCCTTCATCCGGCTCCAGATCGCCCGCGATGATTTTCAGCAGGGTGCTTTTTCCGCAGCCATTGCGCCCGACGAGACCTACGTGCTCGCCCTCGTGGAGCGCGATGGTCGAGCCGGCGAGCAGCGTGGTTGGGCCATAGCGGACAACGAGACCATTGGCGCTGACGATGGGTGTTGCGTTTGCAGGTGCGGACATAAAAAGGGCCGGGAACTTACTGCGCTTTCGCTGCGACGCGAGGAGCATCGTCAACGAATTGCGCCCCACAAAAAATCACACACGCGGACGCGGACGGCCATCGTAACCGACGACGGCAGGAGGCGGGCACGCTCGTAGCCGCGCTTGTGAAAGCTCGGGCTGATCTTCCCGTGTGAAAGCAAATCGTGCCCGGGCTTTTACAAGCGCGGCTACGAATGAAGGATCGCTCCCTTCTTTTCGCGGCGACGGTGAGATCGCCCGTGTGAAAAGTGCCCGTCTCCTTCCGTCGGCGGCTACGGTTTAGCCTCCGACTGCCGCGCGCGCCTCCGCCGCGAGCGCGGTGGAGAGGTAGCGCTCGCCGGTCGAGCACGCGACGGTGACGATGAGCTTGCCCTTGTTCTCCGGGCGCTTCGCGACTTGGATCGCGGCCCACAGATTCGCACCGGTGCTGATGCCCACGAGGATGCCCTCCTCCTTGGCGAGGCGTCGCGCCATCGCAAATGAGTCGTCGTTCGACACCTTCACGCACTCGACGATCTGCGCCTCGCCGGTCCTCGGGTTTTTCAAATGGAGATTGTTCGGCACGAAGCCCGCGCCAGTGCCCTGGATTTTGTGCGGCCCCGGCTTCACGGGCTCGCCGGCGAGCGTCTGCGAAATGACCGGCGAATCCGCGGGCTCCACCGCAATCGCGGTGAACGACGGCTTACGCCCTTTGATCACTTCGGTGACGCCGGTAATCGTGCCGCCCGTGCCGACCGCGGCGACGAAAATATCAATCTTCCCATCCGTGTCCGCCCACAGTTCCTCGGCGGTCGTCTTCGAGTGGATGGCGGGGTTCGCCTCATTGTTGAACTGCTGCGGAATCCATGAGTTCGGCGTCTCCTTTTGCAGTGCTTCGGCGCGCGCGATGGCACCCTTCATGCCCTCGGTGCCGGGCGTGAGGACGAGCTGCGCACCGAGCATCGCGAGCAGCGTGCGGCGCTCGACGGACATCGTCTCGGGCATCGTGAGGATGAGCTTGTAGCCCTTCGCCGCCGCCACGAACGCGAGCGCAATGCCCGTGTTGCCGCTCGTGGGCTCGATGATGGTGGTGTCCTTGTTGATCAGCCCGCGCTTCTCCGCATCCTCGATCATCGCCGCGCCGATGCGGTCCTTCACCGAGCCGAGCGGATTGAAAAATTCGCACTTGAGCGCGATCGTCGTGCTCGGGTCCACGCCCTCGGCAGCGGGGATGCGGTTGAGTTTCACCAGCGGCGTGCGGCCGACGGTCTCGATGATGTTGTTATAGATGTTGCCCATGATGAGAGTGAGTTGGTTGAAAGGAACGCCGTGTCTAGCGGCCCTCACGCGGAGCGGCAAGGCGGAGTTTTTCAGACGGCGAGCAGCAACTTCACACCCCGAGGTGTTGAGCAGCCTTATGAAATGATTCCTCCAGATGCTTACGCCGAGCCTCTCGGACATTCGGGTCTCGATGAATGAATGCCCGGCGGCTGGTGTGACAGGCTTCGAGCACAAGAAGCTTTCGAGTGGTTGCAACGTCAGGATATTTCCGGAGAAGCCGTCGCCATCCATTCTGTGCAATGCCTCCGTGCAGCATCACCACCTGCAGGTTTGGCAACAGATCCAAGATTCGCTTTAGGGGCTCGACACCGGCGTCCATCTCCGCAGCGCGCGGATTGCGGTTGATATACCACGGATAAGCATTCCAAGGGACAATCTCACTCGCATCGATACACGATTCGCGAAACAGCTCGCAGATTTTTTGAGCCGTTGGGTCGTCGTTCTCCATGCATAGAAAGCCACTTCCTTCATTTTCTGATTGGGTCTTCGGTCCGGGATCTCGAAGGACACTCAGCAATCTCGCAGCAACGCCACCATACATCGGCGCAACATAGGGTGTTTTTCCTCTTGCTCCTTGTTCGTTCAGTTCATCCACAAATTTGTTGATCGCAACAATATGTGGGTCGTAGCGACGCGCCCATTGTTCTTGCTGAAAACCAAGTTCCGCCATTCGACGCGCCATAGTCTTGAATTAGTACTGTGTAGTGCCGTTCCCTTTCCAAAATCCAAAGTGCCGCAGCGCTTCCACCACGCCCGCGCTGGCCGCGCCTTGGGCGAGGTAACCGCCGGCGGTCCGGACGGTGAGCTTCACTTCCTCACAGGAGTTCGACGGGCACGCGACCCACTTGGCGAAGCTGCCGTCGAGCATCGGGATGTCGTTGTGATGATCGCCGGCGGCGAAGATGGCGTCGCGCGGGATGCCGAGCATGCGGGCGAGTTCGCCGAGCGCGGTGCCCTTGCTGTAGGCCTCGTGGCAGAAGCGCACGTAGATCGTGTTGCGTTGGTAACTGAAGACGGGCAGCCCGGCGCGCAGCTTGTCGAGGAAGGCGCACAGGCGATCCATGTCCTCGTTGTTCGCCGTGATGCAGCCGATGTAGCGGCCCTTGTCGTAGAGATTCTGCACGCCTTCGAAGCGCTCGACAAACGCGAGCACCTCCGCGAGCAGCGGCCCGGCGAGGCGGAACATCTCGTCGTGCGAGACCACACCGCGCTCATTCCAATCGCCGAATGGCTTCCATCGGCCGTCGGCGTCACGTTGGTAAACATCGCGCTCCTCGACGATGGCGTAGTCGGGCTGCATGGGCAGCGCGAATTCGCGCACCAGCCCGTCGTCCATGTGCCAGAGCGTGCGGCCCGTGTTCACGGCCCACTTTACCCCGGCGGCGCGGAGGTCGCGCAACGCGGCGATCATCTCGGGCACGACGGAGGGTTTCGCGTCGTGGTTGACGATGGTGCCGTCGAAGTCGGTGCTGATGAGCTGGAGCATCCTTGGAGAGTTGGTGGTTGAGAGTTGGGAGTCGCGTGGTTTGATTCGGCGTTCGCCAAAAAGGACGGCGACACTCAACTCTCAACCCTCATCTCTCAATCAAAATGAAAAGCGCCTACGAACTCGCGATGGAACGCCTCGAAAAACAGTCACCGACGTCGAAGCTGACCGACGCGCAGAAGGCGCAGATCACCGAACTGGAAGCGCTCTGCAAGGCGAAGAAGGCGGAGAAGGAACTTTTCCTGAAAGGCGAAATCGCGAAGGCCGAGGAGAAGGGCGACTTCGAGGCCTTCGAGCAAATGAACAAGCAGCTCAAGCACGAGATGCAGAAGCTCGACGAGGATCTGGAAAAGAAGAAGGACAAGGTGCGCGACGGGAAGAAGTGAACGCTGGGAGCGGCAACTTCCAACTCGGCGGGCTTCGACACGCCGAGGGCGCACACTTTGAGGACTGGCGGCGGGCGGACTTTACGCATCTGCGCGCCACACGCCCGTCAGCCGCCGCCTCGCAAAAATTCGTGCGCCTCCGACGCAAGCGAGGACGGTGCCAGGAATGTCGCCGCTCCCAGTGCGCGCCTTCGGCGCTCGCCTCAACTCGCCTTCTGCGGCGGCTTGATCAGAAACGTGAGCGCGGTGCCTGCGATGAGCAGCGCACCGGCGAGCGTGAATGACGATGCGTAGTTGCCCGCGCCCGCGGCGTCCTTGCTCGCGTTGAAAAGGATCTGCTGCACCTTTGGCAGCACGAAGCCGCCGACGCCCCACGCGGTGAAAAGCACGCCGTAGTTCATCCCGAAACTTTTCAGGCCCCACAGCTCTTTCGTGAGCGAGGGGAAAAGCGAGAGGTTCGCTCCGTAGTTTGCCCCGATGAGCGCGGCGAGCGCGACGATCACGACGGGCAGCGTGCCCTTCGATTCGGTGATCGGGGTCGCGGCAAACATGAGCGCAGCCTGGATGATGAGCACGAGGCAGAGCGTCCACCGGCGTCCGATCCTGTCGGACAGCGTGCCGGCGATCACCCGCCCGCCCGCGTTGCCGACGGCCATCACCGCGACGGCGACAAACGCGAGAGCGCCCATGCTTTTTTTTGCCATGCCGCTCACGCTGCTGATGACCATGAGGCCCGCGCCGGACCCGATGAAGTAAATGAGCCAAAGTAGCCAGAACCGCGGCTGGCGGATGATTTCGCCCGGCGCCGCACCCGCGGGGGTGGTCGCAGCGGAAGACTTTGCCGCGGAAAATCCCGCGGGCGGATTCACGAGAAGCTGTGCAAGGCAGATGACCATGACGGTGAGCAGGACGCTGTAAAATTTCATCGCATACAGCACACCCTCAGCGGGCGTGCCGTGCTTCAAAAGATGAGCCGTGAGCGGCGCGAGATAGACGGGCGCGAGGCCAAAGCCCGCGACGACGAGGCCCGCGATGAGTCCGGTCTTCGACGGCGGAAACCACTTCAGCGCAGGCGGCGTGGCAGACGAATAGCCGAAGCCGATGCCCGCGCCCGCGAGCACGCCGAAGCCGATGATCCAGTTCCAATAATCCGTGGACATGGATGCGACGTAAAAACCGATGCCGACGAGCACGCCGCCGATGGTCGCGGTGATGCGCGGACCGAATTTATCCTGACACCGCCCGGCGAGAATCATCGCTCCTGCAAAGACGAGGCAGCACACCGCGTAGGGATCGTTCGGCTGCGAGCCCTTCCAGCCGAATTCCTTTTCGATCACACCTTTCACGAGGCTCCACGCGTAGAGGATGCCGAGCGCGAGATTGATGCCGAGTCCGGCGAAGGTGACGATCCAGCCGCGGTTCGCGGATGGGGCTTGGGTGGTGTCGGTCATTTTTTGGGGCGGTGTACTTGGAAGGGATGGCCTGCTCTT
>JANXZI010000686.1 GCA_025355595.1 Spartobacteria bacterium | reverse complement strand
CGACGCGAAGGGAAATCCGCTTCTCCTGTTTCAGGATGCATGGGCTTTGCGCTACGCGCAGGACAAGGAGAAGACGATCACGTTTATGGAGACCGCTCCCTAAGCTTCGACCTTCGTGAGGAGTCAACGATTGTCAGTTCTCGATTCGCTCGCATCGTGTGCCGGCGCGTGGCGCGGTAACACGAAACTGCAGGACCCGATGAACAACGTCGCCTTCCACTGCTACTTCGACATCAACGAGAGCGACCACGGCCACCAGCTTTCGCCGGGCGTGGAGGGCACGGGGAAAAACGAACGCACGCAGTTTCCAAAATCCGCCGCGCGGTTCCGCGAGCTGTTCACGGGGAAGCGCTGAGCGCGCCCGCCGATGCTCTTCAACTGGAGAATCCCTCATGAGCACCTGGCCTGATCACCTCGCGCCGCGGTTTGCAAAGGAACAGCCGCGCAAGATTCTCGCACTCGACGGCGGCGGCATCCGCGGAGTGCTCACGCTCGAAATCCTTGCCGAGATGGAGCGGCAGATCGCAAGCGCGACGGGCATCACGCGCCTCGGCGATTACTTCGACTACATCGGCGGCACGAGCACGGGATCGATCATCGCAGCGGGGCTCGCCGTCGGGATGTCGGCGGCGGAGCTGCTGAAATTCTACGACGACTTCGGTGCGCAGATGTTTGAGAAGACCGGGATTTTCCAGCGGCTGACGACCCTCGCATCGAACCTCTACAAGGACGAGCCGATCGCGGCGAAGCTGAAGGAACTCTACCATGCCGACGCGGACGACGAGTCCAAGCCGTATGCCGATCTCGCCACGCGGCGGCTGAAATGCCTGCTGCTCGTCGTCACGCGCAACATGACGACTGACTCGCCGTGGCCGATCAGCACGAACCCTTTTGCAAAATACAACGATGCCTCGCGCGACGATTGCAACCTGCGCATCCCGCTGTGGCAGCGCGTGCGCGCGAGCACCGCAGCGCCGGTCTTTTTCCCTCCCGAGGTCGTGCGGCTGAATCCGAAGAAGCCGCAGGATGTCCGCGTATTTGTGGATGGCGGCATCACGCCCTTCAACAATCCCGCCTTCCTGCTCTACCGCATGGCCACGCAGCCTGCGTACCGCCTGAATTGGAAAACCGGTGAGGAAAATCTGCTCGTCATCTCCGTCGGCACCGGCGCGGCGGGGGGCACCACGCAGGCGACGAGCCGCAATGTCATCGGCAACATGCAGAATCTCCCCGGCGAGTTGATGTATGGCATCCAGGTGGAACAGGACATCAATTGCCGCACCATCGGCCGCTGCATCCACGGCGCGGAGATCGATCGGGAAATCGGCGATCTCGTCGTGGCGGACGACGGAAATGATCACGGCCGCTTCTTCCGCTACGCGCGCTACAACGCGGACATCAGCCAGCCGGGCCTCGAAAAACTCGACGCGGCGCTCGACGAAAATCGAGTGCTTGCCGGCGTCCCGCGAGTCGGAAAAATTCCGTCGGCTGCGGTGCGGAAAATGGATGCCGTGGATCAGATCGGCAACCTCCGGAAGATCGGCATGGCCGTCGCAAAATCCGAGCTGGATGTGCAGAAGCAATTCGGCTCATTCCTCACTGCAAAATGAACCAGGCATTCATCGTCACTCCGTTCGGCCTGAAAAACGGGATCAATTTTTCCGACGTGGTGGAGAAGCTGATTCAGCCGGCGATCCAGGCGATCGGATTCGCCGGCGGCACGACCGGCGAGATCATCCGGCAGGGGAACATCCGCACCGACATGTTCCAGAGGCTGCTCGTGGCGGACCTGGTGATCGCGGACGTCTCGATCCACAATGCGAACGCATTTTACGAACTCGGCGCGCGCCACGCGTTCCGTGAAAAATGGACGGTGCTCATCCGTTGCAGTTCGCGAAGCCTGCCGCCGGAGGCGAAGCTCGACGAGGTGCCGTTCGACCTGAAGACCGATCGGTATTTCGAATACGATCTCCATGATTTGCCCGGCTCATGTGCAAAGCTCATCGAGGTGCTGAAGAGCACGGTACTGTCGAATGAAAAGGACAGCCCGATCTTCCAACTCCTGCCGAAGCTCAAGGAATACGATCCCGAAGTCTTTCTCCCGATGCCACGGGATTTCCGCGAGACGGTCGAGTCGGCGGCGGCTGCCGGCCTGGCGGGCGACCTCAGCCTGCTCGCGGAGGAGGTGGCCGGCTTCGAATGGGGAGTCACCGGCCTGCGGCTTATTGGCAAAACTTTGTTCCAGATGAAGCGCATGGAACTCAGCCGCGCCGTCTGGGAGCGCGTCCGCGAGAGGAATCCGGACGATCTCGAGGCGAACCTCCTGCTCGGGACGATCTACCAGCGGCTCGGCGATCTCGTCCGCTCGGAGCAGGCTCTCGATCGAGCGGTGGACTCGCCGAAAATCGATCAGGCAAGTCGCGCCGAAGCACTGGCGTTGCGCGGCCGCAATTTTAAGCAGCGCTGGCAGGAGGCGTGGATCGCCGCACCTGGCGGTTCGCAGCGCGTCGCGGCGCTGAGGTCAAAGTTTCTCGACGATGCGTGGCAGCAATACGCGCAGGGCTTCGAGGAGGATCAGAATCACTTTTACTCCGCGCTGAACGCGCTGGCCCTGCTCGCGGTCCTCACGGATCTCGCCACGGAGCTGCCGGAAATCTGGGCGGAACATTTCGGCGACGAGACAAGTGCCGCACCCGAACTTGCCAAGCTGAAGCAGCGGCGCCAGCGGCTGGCCGGCGCGGTCGAGTGCTCACTCGACGCCGCGAAGCAGCGCACGGCCCGGAAGGGCCAGAACGATCCGTGGCTCGATGCAAGTGTCGCCGACCTGCGCTGCCTCACCGCCACCAAGCCGGAGCGTGTCGCCGCCGCGTACCGCAATGCGATCACCGGGCTGAAGGCCTTCAATCTTGAATCCGTGCGCAAGCAACTCCTGCTCTACCGGCAGCTCGGCCTCTTCACAGCCAATGTGGATGCCGCGCTCGCCCTCGCCGATTGGGGAGCCCCGCCTGCACCCGCAACTCCGCCCGCCGCTCCGCCGCACGTCATCCTCTTCACCGGCCATCGCATTGATGCCCCCGGACGGAAAACGCCGCGCTTCCCTGCTGCGAAAGAGTCGGTCGCGCGCGAGCGCATCAAGGCGGCGATCGTCGAGCGTCTCGCGCAGATTCCCGGCAGCGCACCTCGCGGCCTCGCGGGCGGTGCCAGCGGCGGCGACATCCTTTTCCTCGAAGTCTGCGCCGATCTTGGCATCCCGACCGATCTCTATCTTGCGCTGCCGCCCGATCCGTTTTGCGAGGCATCCGTGGAAGACTCCGGGCCGGCGTGGGTTGATCGCTTTTACAAACTCGTGGCGAAACACCCCGGCTTCCGCACGCTCTCGGAGAGCCGTGAGCTGCCCGCGTGGCTGCGCGAAAAGCCCGACTACGATCTCTGGAAGCGGAACAACCTCTGGATGCTTCGCAACGCCATCGCCATTGCAGCGCGGAACATTACGCTCCTCGCCCTCTGGGATCGCGAAGGCGGCGACGGTCCCGGCGGCACCGAGGACATGGTCAGCGAAGTAAAAAAGCTCGGCGCGCGCACCATCGTCATTGATACGAAAAGGGAGTTTGAATTGTGAGCGGCGGCGACCGGGCGGCTCGCTGAATATGGACGGTCGCGCGCGCGGTCGCGTGCGTCAGATGATCTCCACGAGATCGTCCGACATGACCGGGCGCTCAGCGATTTTGCAGCCGTCGCGTGGGGTGGCACCTTCCGAAACGCGGTGACTTGGAAGCCGCCGCTCCCAGCTTTTCCCCTCGACGGTGTCGCGCCCCGCCGCATTGTTCCGTGTCATGCTTACTTTCTTTTTCGACAAGGACGACGCTGGTTCCGGCATCCCCGCGCGCAGTGAAATACGAGCCGAGGACACGTGGGATCTCTCGCCGCTCTACGTGAAGCCCGAGGACTGGAGCGCGGATTTCGCTCGGCTGCATGTGGAGTATCCCGCCATCGCGGAATTCCGCGGCAAAGTCGGCGAGTCCGCGGGGTCGCTGCTCGCGATGCTGAAGTGCGACGAGCGCATCAGCAAACTTATCGAGAAAGTCTGCCACTACGCATCGCTGCGCAGCGCGGAAGATTCGTCGGACGCGGCGAACCTCGCACGCGAATCGCAGCTTCAGAATTTGCTCACGAAAATCGCCGAGCTGTCTTCCTTCGTCACGCCGGAGATTCAGGCGATTGACGACGCCACGTTCGCGAAATTCCTCGCCGACCCCGCGCTTGCGGAGTGGCGCATCCGCCTCGGAAAAATCCGCCGGCTGAAACCGCACACGCTCAGCGCCGCGGAGGAGCGGCTGCTGGCGCTTGGCCACAGCGCGACGACGGGGCACGATGAGACATTCTCGCAGCTCACGAACGTGGACATGAAGTTTGGCAAGCTCACCGACGAGAAGGGCGTCGAGCGCACGCTCTCGCAGAGCAGCTTTTCGTCTTTCCTGCAAAAGCGCGATCCGGAGATTCGCAAGCGCGCCTTCCATCAATTCTACGAGGAATTTTCCGACCACAAATTCTCACTCGCCTCGACGTTCTCGAACTCGATCAAGGCCGACGTCTTCCGCGCCCGCGCCCGCAATTACCCGAGCGCACGCGAGGCCGCGCTCTTCTCGGACGACGTGCCCGTCTCCGTGTACGACAGTCTCATCTCGACTGTGCGCGCAAATCTCGCGCCGCTCTTCCGCTACTACGCGCTGCGCAAGCGCGTGCTCGGCCTCGCGGAAATCCATCAGTACGACACCTACGTGCCCATCGTCCCGAGCGTGGAAAAAGTCACGTCGTTCGACGAGGCGATCGAGCTGTGCCTCGGCGCGCTGAAGCCGCTCGGCGACGAATACTGCCGCGTGCTCGGCGACGGCATGAGGACGCAGCGCTGGTGCGACCGTTACGAGAGCAAGGGCAAGCGCAGCGGCGCATTCAGCAGCGGCAGCTTCGGGGCGCCTCCCTACATTTTGATGAACTACAAGGACGACGTCTTTGCCGATGTCTTCACGCTCGCGCACGAGGCCGGCCACTCGATGCACACTTGGAACTCCAACCGCACGCAGCGCTGGCAGGACGCCGACTACCCGATCTTCCTCGCGGAAGTTGCGAGCACTTTCAACGAGGAGCTGCTCACGCATCACCTCCTCGAACAGACGAGCGACCGCACGATGCGCGCGTATTTGATCAACCGTCAGCTCGATGACATCCGCGGCACAGTCTATCGGCAGACGATGTTCGCGGAGTTTGAAAAGCTCACGCACGCGATGGAGGAGGCCGGCGAGCCCGTGACGCTCGACACGATCCGCACCGCGTATCGCGGACTGCTCGACGCCTACTTCGGCCCGGAATTCACGATTGATTCCGAACTCGAACTCGAATGCCTCCGCATCCCGCATTTCTACTCGGCCTTCTACGTTTACAAATACGCCACCGGCCTCAGCGCCGCCGTCGCGCTGAGCGAGCAAGTGCTCGGGGAGAAGGCGTCAGGCGTCAGGGGGCAGGAGTCGGCGGTGGCCCGCTACCTCGGCTTCCTGCGCAGCGGCGGCACGCGCTTCCCGATTCCCACGCTGCGCGAGGCGGGAGTGGACATGTCATCGCCCGCGCCGGTCGAGGCGACGCTGCAACTTTTCGCGCGCCGCGTGGAGGAACTTGAGCAGTTGCTCGCGTAGAAGAAAATGAAGACTTGCCCGCACTCGCAACCCGCTGCTTCTTCCGCGCGATCAAAACCGTGACCACCGAGCTGGACATCTCCCACCAGCGACTACTGCTCGCCGCCCAGGGCTACAGCGAACTGGGGCTGCCCGAGCTGGCGCTCGATGAACTCGAACTTCTCCCCGAGGAAGTGCGCAGCAGCCCTCTGGCAATGGAGTCGCGCCTTTCCGTGCTCATGCAGGCGAAGCGCTGGAAGCAGGCGCTGCCGGTGGGCCGCGAGCTGTGCCGCGTCGCACCGGACAAGACCGCGGGTTTCATCCACTCGGCCTTCTGCCTCCACGAGATGGGCAAAAGCCGCGAGGCGCTCGAACTCCTCAGCAGCGGTCCGTCGGCGCTGAAGGCCGAGCCGACCTACCACTACAATCTCGCGTGCTACGAGGCCGCCCTCGGCAACGTCGAGCAGGCGCGCGCACATCTGAACGTGAGCTTCGCGATGGACAAATCGCTGAAGGACTACGCGCGCAACGATCCCGATCTAAAGCCCCTCGCGCTCGCGGAGGGGAAGGGGAACTGACTGTAGCCGCGCTGGTCAAAGTGCGGGCTGATCCTTGCTGCGAGGAATGTGTGCCCGCGCTTTCACAAGCGCGGCTACGGACGGCCTGCGCTCCCCTCGCTGCGCTCGTCACGCGTAGCTGCGAGACTCGCCTGCTTTGCTTGCCATCATGCCGCGCATTCCCATCCTCCGCGCCGATGGATGTCTCCCGCATCGAAACGCTCTTCCGCGAAAATTTCAAACTGCACGGCGATCTCGGCGCATCGCTGAGCGTGTGGCGCGACGGGATCGAAGTGATTTCCCTCGCCGGCGGCTGGCGTGATCGTGATCGCACGCTGCCGTGGACCGCGGACACGCCCGTGCTCGTGTGGAGCGCGACGAAAGGCCCCGCCGTCGCGTGCGTGCTGCACGCGATGCAGGAGCGCGGGCTCACGCTCGACACGCTCGTCGCGGACGTGTGGCCGGAATTCGCCGCGCACGGCAAAGGCGCGCTCACCATCGGCGGCGCGCTGTCGCATCAGTCCGGCGTGCCTGCGCTCGACCGCACCGCGAACGTCCTCGATCACGACGAGGTCGCGCGCGCCATGGCGGAGCAGAAACCGTTTTGGGAACCGGGCACCGCGCACGGCTACGGGCCGCGACTTTACGGATTCTTGCTCGATGAACTCGTGCGCCGCATCGCCGGACGCACGCTCGGCGAATATTGGCGGGCAGTCTTCGCCGAGCCGCTGGTGCTCGGTTTCTGGATCGGCATGCCTGCGGACTTCGTGGAAAATGTCGCACCCATTTTTCCGCCGAAGACCGCGCCGCCGAAGGATCGTTTCTACACCGCCTTCGTCACGCCCGGCTCGCTCACGCTGCGCGCATTCGGTTCGCCAACCGGCTTGAAGGCTGTTGCCGAAATGAATGCGCCCACGGGCCGCCGCGCGTCGCTGCCGGGTTTCGGCGGAATCGGCACCGCCGCCGGGCTCGCGAAATTCTACGCGATGCTCGCAGCCGGCGGCTCGCTCGATGGCCGCACATTTTTTTCCGCCGAAACACTCGCGTGGATGTCCACGACGCTCGCGCAGGGCGACGACCGCGTGCTGCTCACGGACACCGCGTTCTCCGCCGGCTTTATGCGCGATCCGCTTTTGCCAGGCGGGAACAAATTGCGCGCGATCTTCGGTCTATCGTCGTCGGCATTCGGCCACCCCGGTGCGGGCGGCAGCCACGCCTTCGCCGACCCGGAGCACCGCATCGGATTCGCGTATGTGATGAACCAGATGGAACCCGGCGTACTCCCAGGGCCGAAGGCGCTGCGCCTCGTCGAGGCGGTTTACGCGTGAAAACGTTGCAGTGCGCGAAACGTCACTCCGCCCGCCGCCACGATTCACTGCCGCGGATTTTCCCTCAGTCCGGGATTCCCTCCGGGTCATTCTGTGCGAAGATTCGCAACCAAATTTTCCTCTCCCATGGACCCGCTCTTTGATTCCCAGCTCCTCCAGACGCGTCGTCAGTTTTTCAGCGGTGTCGGACTCCGCTTCGGCGGGGTCGCGCTGGCGTGCCTGATGGGCGACCGCGCCAATCTTGCCAACGCCGCGGCGACTGCCCGCGTGCATCCGCCGCTGCCGGGCTTCCCGCATTTTGCGCCGAAGGCGAAAAGCGTCATCTATCTCCACATGAACGGCGCTCCGTCTCAGCTCGATCTGTGGGACTACAAGCCGGGGCTGAAGGAGCAGTTTGACAAGGATCTGCCCGACTCGATCCGCATGGGCCAGCGCATCACGACGATGACGAGCGGCCAGGCGCGGCTGCCGGTCGCACCGAGCATGTTCAATTTTTCGCAGCACGGAAAATGCGGGCGCTGGGTGAGCGAACTGCTCCCGCATATGGCGAAAGTCGTGGACGACATCGCGCTCATCAAAACCGTCCACACGAACGCGATCAACCACGACCCGGCTTGCACCTTCGTGATGACCGGCAGCGAAGTCCCCGGCAAGGCGAGCCTCGGCTCATGGCTCGCGTACGGCCTCGGCAGCGAGAACAACGACCTGCCCGCATTCGTCGTGCTCACGCCGACATGGTCGAGCAAGGCGAACGCGCAGGCGCTCTTCACGCGCATGTGGAATGCGGGATTTCTCTCGGGAAAATACACTGGCGTGGCGCTGCGGAGCACGGGCGACCCGGTACTCTACATCCAGAATCCCGACGGCGTCTCCAGCGGCGCGCGGCGCAACATGCTCGACGCGCTCGCCAAGCTGAACCAGCGCGGTTTCGAGCGCATGGGCGACCCGGAAATCCAGACGCGCATTTCGCAATACGAGATGGCCTTCCGCATGCAGACCAGTGTCCCCGAACTCGTGGACACCGCCAGCGAGCCGCAGAGCGTGCTCGATATGTATGGCCCCGAGGTGAAAAAATCCGGCACGTTTGCCAGCAGCGCACTGCTCGCGCGCCGGCTCGTCGAGCGCGGCGTGCGCGTCGTGCAAATCCTCCACCGCGGCTGGGACCAGCACAGCAATCTGCCCAAGGAAATCCGCAGCCAGGTCGGCG
>JANXZI010000667.1 GCA_025355595.1 Spartobacteria bacterium | reverse complement strand
CCGAACCCACGCGTGAACCGCGACGGGCAATTCAACGAAAGCATCCTCGGCATTGCGCACCTGCGCTTCGTCGAGCACGGCTTCCAGCCCGTGGACACGCGCGACGAGCAGGTGAAGGTGACGGACAGCCAGATTGATGTCGCGATGAAGGCCTTCCAGGGCCTCACCGTCTCATGCGCGCGCTGCCACGATCACAAATTCGACGCCATCAGCCAGCGCGACTACTACGCGCTCGCGGGGATTTTTGAGAGCAGCCGCCCCGCGATGGTGATGATCGATCCGCCGGAACTGCTCGCGAAAAACAAAGCCGAACTCACCGCGCTGAAGGAAAAGATCCGCGCCGCACTTTTCGATGCGTGGATAGATGAGCCGCATCGCATCGCCATGCGCCTGCTCGCCGAGATCTCGCCCGACCCGCGAGCCGCCGCTGCCGCGGAGAAGATCACCGCGCTCGAAAAACAGATCACCGCGCTGGAGCAAATCGGCAGCGAGCGGCTCCGAAAAAGACAGGGCGAGCAGAAGGCCGCGCTCCCGCCGCGTCCCCTCGCCCGCTGGACCTTTGACGGCGACGCGCGCGACTCAGCCGGCACGCTGCACGGCGAACTGCAAGGCGGCGCGGAAATCCGCAACGGCAGACTCGTCCTCAACGGCAGTGACGCCTTCCTCCGCTCCGCACCGCTCGCAAAGGAACTCCGCGAGAAAACGCTCGAAGCATGGGTGAGTCTCGCCACGCTCGATCAGCGCGGCGGCGGAGTCATGACCGTCGAGGATGCAAAAGGCGGCGTGTTCGACTCCATCGTCTTCGCCGAAAAGGAACCGCTGCACTGGGTCGCAGGGAGCAACAATTTCAGCCGCTCAAAAAATGCCGGCGGTCCGCCGGAGACCGCAAAACCTGACGCGCTGATCCACGTGGCCGCAGTCTATCGCGCCGACGGAACCATCGCGCTTTTCCGCAACGGCACGCTCTACGGCGAGCCGTGGAAATCGCCCACACCAAGTCCCATGGCATTCGCCGCTGGCGAAGCGCACGTGCTCCTCGGCAAGCGCCACCTGAGCGGCGGCAAGGCATTTCTCGCGGGCGAAATCGAGGAGGCACGCCTCTACGATCACGCGCTCGATCCCGCCGAGATGCTCGCTTCCTTCCGCGCCGGACCAAATGCCACGGCGGCAAATCCAGCGGAACTCGCAGAGGCGCTCACACCCGACGAACGCACGCGCCGCGAATCGCTCACGCGAGATCTCGCCGCAGCGGGTGAGATGCACCGCGTGCTCTCGGCGGACTCAGCGGAAAAGGAATGGCGCACCGCACGCACGGATGCCCGGCGCGATCCGGCGAATCCGCTGCATGCGTGGGAGTCATTGCACCGCCTCGGTGGCGATGAAATGGAAGCCGCATGGGGCAAGCTTCGCGATGCCTCGCACGCCAAATTCGCCGAGCCGGAAGCGGGCCCAAGTTCGCAGCACCGTTGGACTTTTTCCGGGCAGACGCTCGCTGCCAACTTCGCGAATTGCTTCCACTACGGCACCGGCATCGGAGACGCGCCGGGGCCGTGCGGCGACTTCGCCGTCACGTCGTCCGGAGAAGCCGTGCTCACCGGCCTCATGCCTGCGGGTGTCGCGACGAATCGCATTTCCACAAAGCACAACGGCGTGCTCACCACGGAGCCATTCCGCGTAGCGACGGACTGGATCAGCGTGAAGGCGTGGGGCGGCGGCGGCGCGCAGTGCAGGCTGATCGTGGACGGCTATCCGCTCGGCACGAATCCCATTTTTCCGCGCACGCAGCTCGCCAAAGACGAACCCGCGTGGCTGAAGCTGGACACGAAATATCGCAAAGGCTCGTGGGCTTATCTCGAATTTGCCACGACCGCGGACCAGACTCGGCGGGACAAGAACGCAAAGGAAGCATCGTGGTTCGGCGTGAGTGAAATCGTGTGCCACGACGGCGACGGTCCGCGCGATCTTGAGAGCGCGTCAGCACCCATTCTCAAGGGCGACGCACCGCGCTCGGCAAAGGAACTCGCGCTGCGCTACGAGGAAACAATCGTATCGGCGCTCGGCGCATGGCGCACAGGCACCCTCGACGAATCGCAGCGGCGGCTGCTCGATTTTTTCATCCGGCGCGACCTGCTGCCTTCCTCACTCTCACGACTCGGCGCGGTGAAGCCGCTCGTCGGGCAATATCGCAGGCTTGAAGCCGAGATCCCATCCGCGCGCTATGCGCCGGGCGTGCTGGAATCCGCAGGTGCCGACGCGGCGCTGCTCCCGCGCGGCGATCATCTCAAGCCCGGCGAAGCCGTGCCGCGCGCGTTTCTCGGCGTGTTCGGCGGTGGAACATTTCACACAAGGCAAAGCGGCCGCCTCGAACTCGCGAACGCGATCACTGATGCGAAAAATCCGCTCACTGCGCGGGTGATGGTCATGGAACTACCTCGACCCCATCGCGTCGACCTTCAACAACCCCGGCACCAAGGGTCTCGGCAACCGCCCCACCGGCGTGAACATCTGGCGCATCGACTACGACGTCACGTTCCCGCCGCTCGGGGTCAAGCCGAATC
>JANXZI010000619.1 GCA_025355595.1 Spartobacteria bacterium | reverse complement strand
GTGAAGCGGCCCGGCGACACGGTCTTCGCGCCAAAGTCCAGGTGCTCGACGATGTAGTTGTCCACCGGCAGGAGGAATTTCACCCCCTTTGCCTTCGCCTTTTCCAGCGCCGCTTTGGCCGTGCCGACCTTGTCCGCTTCGCTCAGCGATTTGCCGATCTTCCGTCCCAGCGCGAGGCCGAAGGTGCCACGGGCGGGTAGCACGCGATCTGCGGCGGAAAGCCGCGCCCAACGTGGAAGAGGCTTCCAGCCTCTTTCCCACAAAGTCCCGCCCATGCAGCGGGCGACTGAAGAACGGGCAAGAACGGCGTCTCCGCTTTGCCTGCCGTCCTTTGTGTCCACCATGGTTTGACGAGAAGCGCGGCAGGATGCCGCGTCTGCCGCCTCTCCCGTCTGTCAGCCGACGGCAACCGCCGGGTTCGGCAGTTGCCGGTGGATGCGGTCCAACTGGCAGCCGAAGCCCGGGCCGGTGATGGTGGACAGGTCCACGCTGCCGTTGCGGCGCTGGTAGATGCCGGGATGGATGGCCGCCTCAGCCGCGCTGGCTTCGGGGTAGAACTGCATGCCGTTGGTCTCGACGCCCATGATGGTGCCGCCGTGGGCGGCGAGCAGTACGTGCGGTATCTGGGCCAGCATGGGATTGGTGAGGTCCTGCACCATGAGCGTCATGCCGTTCGCGCGCGCCCAGCAGAGCGAGAGCAACGCGCCGGTGAGCGTCTTGCATGTTTTCAGCGCGACGCCCGTCCAGCCGAGTTCGCGGCCGAGTCGCACGAAACGCCAGTCATGCGCGCTCTCGTCGAGGAAGAGCGGCTTGCGCGCACTCACGCTGCGCACGTCAATGCGGTTCGCCTCGAGGTCGTACGGGAACGGCTGTTCGATGTAGAGCAGCATCCCGTAAATGCGCGGCTCGGCGGGCAGCAGGCGGTCCAGGATTTCGCACACGTAAGCCGGGTCCGTCACCGTGCAGTTGAAATCTGCCGTCAGCCATTCGCAGCCTTCCTCGATGGCGATGCGTCCGATGCGCACGATGCGGTCGTAGTCCCACGCTGCGTCGGTGCCGCGCAATTTGATCTTCAGGCACTTCAGCCCGTCGGTGCGAATCCACTCGCGCAGCAGCACCGGGTAGCCGTCCTCCGGCTCGCTACCCGTGAGGTCCTGCGGCTCCAGCGAATCGAGCCCGCCGACGAGGTGCCACACCGGGACGCGCGTCTGCTTTGGCCGGAGAAAATGCGGAGGCCGCAGTCCGGCAAAGCGTGCATCGCCGTCGAGAAAATGCGCGAGGTCCGCCCTGAGGAATTCCTCGCCCAGCGTCTCGAAGACCGGGCGCTTCAGCAGATTCCCAAACGCATCGAACACCGCGAGGTCGAACAGCGAATGGCACACGAGCGCCGCGAGATGCGGCATGGCGGAGCCGGTTGAGAGTTGAGGGTTGAGAGTTGAGAGGCCGTTTGCTTCCGCGAGGAGCGCGTCGAGCCGCGTGCGCTGAAATGCGTCGCCGAGTTCCATCGGATGCCCCGCGAGATCCAGCTTCGGAAGTTCCGCCGCGATTGTTTTGCAAAACGCCACCATGCGCGCCTCGCGCTCCTCCCACGAGAGCGGCGCAGGCCACACCCACGCCACGCTCAGCGGCGTCTCGCCCCAGCCTTCCGCCGTGCGCCCGCGGCGATCCTCCACGACCACACGCACCCTCGCGCACAACGCGCGTTCCACGATTTGCGCGCCAAATTTCAGCGGCACCCGCAGCGTCGTCGGGAGGAAATGAAGCTGCGTCTCGCGGATGCGGATGTCGGAGGTCTTCGGCATCCGCGCACGCTGTCGCGCCGCTCCCGGTGTGGCAAGCCGCCGCGCCGACTTCGCCAAGGCTGACGCACCAAGACGCCGTGGTTGGGATTGCGCCCAGGGCGGCGAGGCGCCGCAACAAAGTAGGCGAGGTTTTCCAACCTCGCGCGGGAGGATGGGCGAAGGCGGCGGCGCGGAGCGCGGGGAGCACGGGAGCACGGGGAGCACGGGCGGCCCGCCTGTGGTTTGCGGCGGCCCGCCGCAAACGTCGGACGTCTCACGGCGATCGAATTTCGAAAGGCACGTCCCTGTCCGCCGCA
Organism: Spartobacteria bacterium; assembly: GCA_025355595.1. GTDB lineage: Bacteria > Verrucomicrobiota > Verrucomicrobiia > Chthoniobacterales > Chthoniobacteraceae > SXWH01. The sequence goes on along the minus strand of JANXZI010000619.1, from coordinate 920 downwards.
AACATCCATCTCGGCGCGCGCATGTTTTCAAAATCGCGCGTCCCGTTGCCCGGTGTTCCCGGCGGGCCGCCGGGAACGGCAGGCGGGCCGCCTGCGCTCCCCTCGCTGTGCTTGCCCGCGCGAGGTTGGAAAACCTCGCCGACTCTACTTCGCCTTCTCCAGCGCCTTGATGAACGCCTTCGGCCCGCCCTCCATGTAGCCGAGCTGTCCCTTCTTCACCCCGCTCGGCGACGTGATGATGACCGTCGGGTAGCCATTGATCTGATACTTCTTCGCCAGCGCCTCGTTCTGCTTCTGCGTCGCCTCCGCCAGCTTGAAGCTATGCGGGAAATCCACCTCCACGAGCACCAGATGCTTCGCCGCATAGTCCTTGAACTCCTGCGTGCTGAACACCTCCGCATCCAGCTTCTTGCACCACCCGCACCAGTCCGAGCCGGTGAAATCGAGCAGGATGCGCTTGCCATTGGCGCCCGCCTTGGCCTTCGCCAAATCATCCATCCAGCCCTCCTTGGCGGCAAAGGCGGAAGTCGAGAGAGCAGCGAGCGCGATGAGGGAGAGGAGCGTTTTCATGATGCGAAAATGATGCCCGGCGCGGGGCGGAAGGAAAGCGGGGAGTTTTTTTCAGGGCAATCGCATCAAGACCAACGGGAGCTTGGGGAACTTGAACCTCAAACGCCCAACTTCCAACACTCAAGAGACTGTGAAAAAAGTCACGCCCCTGGAAATTCGACGCATGGATGTCCGGAAGCGCGCAGGAAAACGGGAGCGCACGCTTCCAGCGTGCCGCGTCCGGCATCCTTGCCGGACGCAGGGCGAAGGCGGTGGTTCCGCCCGATTTCCGCACAGCAATAACCAGTCGCAGGTCTGCAGCCCGATGCATCTTTCCGGCAGGATGCCGGAAAGGACACGCTGGAAGCATG
>JANXZI010000616.1 GCA_025355595.1 Spartobacteria bacterium | reverse complement strand
CACATACACGCAGATTTTCTATCACATCGTCTTTTCGACGAAGGGCCGGGAGCCTGCGATTTCAGAGGGCCGCAGGGAGGAGTTGCTCCGCTACGTGTGGGGCATCCACAACAATCTCGACTGCCATCTCTACCGCGTGAACGCGGTGGAGGATCACATGCACATCCTCATGTCCCTGCACCCGGACGTCGCGCTGTCGAAATACATCAATGCGGTGAAGGCAGGATCGAGCGGATGGATTCGCAACAACGGCATCTTTCCAAACTGGCCGGGATGGCAGGTGGGCTATGGCGCATTTACGCTTTCGATTCGGGAGAAGGAGGCGGTGACGGAATACATCAAGGGCCAGCAGGATCATCACAAGCAGGAGACGTTCATTGATGAATACAAGCGTCTGCTCGCGGAGGCGGGCATCCAGTTCGATGAAAAATATCTGCTCTGACCTCGCCGCTCTTGTGCCGCCGCATACGCGGCTTTGCCGTTATGCCATGCGAAAACCGTGTACTCGGAGCGAGCGCGGGGATCACATCCACAAAAGGATAAAGCTGCGTAGCAGCGGCATTGGTGCCGGCGGAATTAGATCACGCAAAAATATTCCCGCGCATTGCGCTTGTGCCGCCGCATACGCGGCTTGCCCGTTGGACGCACGATCCCCGCGCTCGCTTCGCTCGCACGGGGCTACTGTTGTGCTAGCCCTACGGGCCTTGGGCGGCACGCGATTCTGGAGCGGTGGGCGATTGCCTTCCTGCCCGTGGGTCATCGAGTCTAATGGGAAAAGCGGATTCAATCGGAAGGAGGTTCGTCTTTTCCCATGATCGAAGGCTGGCAAATCAACACTGCGCCCTGGGCGCTCGGCGTCGCGGGGGCGTTTGTGCTCGCGTCGGTGTGGTTCTTTTTCCGCTGCGTAAAACGCGAGGGAAATTCGGGCGGGATGATCGCGCTGCACTTGCTGCGCATGATCATCGCGCTCGCGGTGGCGCTCACTTTTTTGCGGCCGGAGCGTGTGCAACTGACGAAGCGCAGTGAGCAACCGCGCGTGGCTGTCATCTGGGATGCGTCGGGGAGTATGGCGACGAAGGATGTGGTGCTCGAAGGCAAGACTGCCGTGCAGCGCGCGGAGTGGGTGAAGGAGCAGGTGGAGGCGAAATTTTGGACGCCGCTGGAAAAGCGGTATCAGGTGAGCGTGGAGTCGTTCGGTGCGCCGCCGACGGATCCGAAGGCGGATGTGGAGACGGAGATTGGCACCGACTTGAATGCGGCCCTGGAGCGCGTGCTGAAGGCGCACACGGATCTGCGTGCGGTGCTGCTGCTCACGGATGGTGACTGGAATCTCGGCAAGTCTCCCATCACCGGCGCGACGGCGCTGGCGCAGAAGGATGTGCCTGTTTTTGCACTCGGCACGGGCAGCGAAAATTATCTGCCGGACCTCGAATTGCAGAGCGTGCTCGCGCCGACTTACGGGCTGCTGAATGAGCGCATCAGTGTTTTTGTGACGCTACAGAATCATCTCAACCGCGAGGTGAAGACGACGGTGACGGTGAGTGGGCCCGGTGGCTCGACGGGGTCGAAGAACGTGACGATTCCGCCGATGGCGCAGATTCAGGATATGGTCGTCATCACGCCGCTGGCGGAAGGCGAGGCGGACTTCACGGTGAAGGTGCCGGTGGAGAAGGACGAAATTTTTCCGGAGAACAACGAGAAGAAATTCCACATGGCGGTGCGCAAGGAAACGCTGAAGGTGCTCGTCGTGGATTCTCAGCCGCGGTGGGAGTTTCGCTATCTCCGCAATGCGCTCATGCGCGACCCCGGCGTCGTGGTGAACACCGTGCTCTTTCATCCGCAGATCGGCATGGGCGAAGGGCCGGGGTATCTCGGTGCGTTCCCGAGCAAGCGCGAGGACTTGCAGGGATACGATGTCGTTTTCCTCGGCGATGTCGGCGTGACGAAAGGGATGCTGACGCCAGAGCAGGCGACGCTGTTGCGCGGGCTGATCGAGCAGCAGGCGAGCGGGCTCGTGTTTTTGCCCGGCGCGCTTGGCTGGCAGAAGACGCTGAAGGATTC
>JANXZI010000601.1 GCA_025355595.1 Spartobacteria bacterium | reverse complement strand
ATTCCGCACATATCGTGAATGCCATGCAGTCCATGACAAGCCCTTGCACGTTCTCTCCCGGCTCCATCATATCGAGAATCTCAGATGCGGTGCTCATGCGCAGTGGAGGTAGAGGGAGCCGGTGGGCTTGAGGGCGCGGCGGAGTTCGACGAGGCGCGGGGCCATCATGGCGAGGTAGGCCATCATGTCGTTCGGGCCGAGGAATTCCATGAATGCGCGCATGACGCTGCCGAGCTTGTCGCTGCGCAGGGAGAGGGCGTCGTAGGCGGCGCGGCTGTCGTGATTCCACTCCCAAGTATCCTCAAAGGCCTGAATCTGCGCGGCGGCGGCGGTGCCGTCCTTTTCCTGGAAGAAGGCGTTGTAGTTCTGCGCGCTATTGAAGGGCGGGTCGAGATAGACGAGGTCCACCGACTCGTCGGGGACGTAGCGGGTGAGGATGTCGAGGTTGTCCCCGTAGTAGAGCGTGCCCATGCGCGCCCAAGATGCGCGGGCGGCGTGCGCAGAGTCAATGCCGCTCGCCCGCTGCGCGATGCTCCGGATGCTGTCGACGTCACGTAGCCGCCCGCGGGAACGCGTGGCGTGGCGTCACAGCTTGATGCCAAAGGCACGGAGGACGCGCACCTCGATGACGTAGAGCGCCACCGTGATCGCCGAGCCGGCCAGCAGCGAGGGATAGAAGCCCCACCCGTGGCGCAGGAACCACGGCATCGCGATGAACAGCGCGAGCGAAGGCAGCACATACCACAGCGTGAGGCCGAGGTAGTCGGCGATTTGCGCCGGGGTGGCGTGCTCCTGGTGCTGCCGCCAGAAGAGCACGAGCAGCGTGGTGAGCGGGAGTGCGGTGATGAGCGCGGCGAGCGCGGTGTTCCGCTTCGCCAGCTCGGTGATGATCGTGAACACGGCGGCGGAGACGAGGATTTTAAGGAGGTAGAGTGGCACGGCGGGATCAATGGCGGCGGGTGTGGGCAGTGGAAGCTTTGTCTTCATGGTGCTGCCTGCACCCGCATGGCTCAACTTTCACGAAGTGTATATCGGCTTTGTGTGGGAACTTGATGCGCCGTGGAAAGGCCGCAGAATGAGGCCAAGGTGCGAGCAACCAACGAATCAATGCCAACATGAACAACGCCGTGAATGACTCGCAAGAACCCGCCGGCTCCCCGGATTCACGGCCTCGCAAAAGACGCTGGGGGCGGATCGTCTTTGTCCTTGCCCTCCTCGTCGCCGTGGGCTGCGGCGCGGGCTATCGTTACATCACCACGGGCGGACTGATCGCCCGGCAGAAGCCCACGGCATTCGAGACGTTCGTGGCCCACAAGCTGGTGAATCTGAGCATTCCCAATGATGCGAAGGCGATGAAGAATCCGCTCAGTCACAGCGGCGCGGCTGACGCAGGGCGCGACCTGTATCAGAAGAGCTGCGAGGTCTGCCACGGCTACGACGGAAACGGAAAGACGGACACCGCGAGCGGTCTGTATCCGCCGCCGATTAGTCTCAGCAGGATCGCGTTGGGAAAAACCAAGCGCACGGACGGCGAACTGTTCTACCTCATCCGCCATGGCATCCGAAACACCGCCATGCCGGGCTGGCAGTTGCCGGATCAGCAGACGTGGCAGCTCGTGTCGTATCTTCGCAATCTGCCGCTGACTGCTTCCGTGGGCGCGCCAGCTTCCGCCGCGATCCAGACGGCTCCAGCGGGCGCACACTACGTCGGCTCGGTGTCGTGCAAGGAGTGCCACAGTGACATCTACGAGCGGTGGAAGAAAACGCCGATGGCCAATGTGGTGCGCGATCCGAAGGAACACCCCGAAGCGATCACGCCGGATCTTTCGATCCCAGACCCGCTCCATACCTTCGCGGCGGCGGACATCGCCTTCGTCTATGGCAGCATCTGGAAGCAGCGCTATTTGAAGAAGGTCGGCGACGACTACTTCGCCTTTCCCGCGCAGTGGGACGTGATGCATAAAAAGTGGAAGCCCTACTTCGTGAAGGACGACTGGTGGGTGAAGCATTACCCGCCCGACAATTTCCAACGCCCCACGAGCGCGCTGTGCGATGGCTGCCATTCGGTGAATTACAACATCGCGACCAAGCTGCCGACGGAATGGAACGTGGGCTGCGAAAAATGCCACGGCCCCGGCAGTGAGCATGTGAAGCAGCCCGTGAGCGCGACCATTTTGTGTCCCTCCCGCATGGACTACGTCGCGGCGAATGACACCTGCATCCAGTGCCACTCGCAGGGCCAGCCTTTGAAGAATCCCATTGAGGGAAAGCACTACGACTGGCCGGTCGGGTACGAGCCGGGCAAGAAGCTGAGCGACCACTGGAAGCTGGAAGAACACAAGCTCGGCGAGACGACCTTCACGCACTTCGCCGACGGCACCGCGCACAAGAACCGGATGCAGGGGAACGACTATGTGAGCAGCCAGATGTATGCGCACGGCATCACCTGCTTCACGTGTCACGATGTGCATGGCACGGACCATCCCGCACAACTGCGCAAGCCCGCGAGCACGCTGTGCATTGACTGCCACGGACCCACTTTGCCGAGCGGACCGCACGCGCCCACGATCGCGGAGCACACGCATCACAAGGCCGACAGCGCAGGCAGCGAATGCATCGCCTGCCACATGCCGAAAATCGCACAGACGCTCGGCGACGTGAACGTGCGCAGCCACACCTTCCGTTTCATCAGTCCCGCGATGAGCGAGACTTTGAAAATCCCGAATGCCTGCAACGTCTGCCACACGGACAAGACGAACGCATGGGCCACGGAAGCATTGAAGACATGGGCGGATCGCTCGCCGTGGCGCGTGGGGCAGTGAGCGGATCGGAAAAGCCCTATCGCCTGGCCTTTCCGCGCGGTTTACGACCCCGCACGGCGGCTTCGATTTCCTGGACCACTTCTCGGGCCGTGGCTTCCGCGATCGGCTGGGCCGGTGCGGCGATGTATTGCACGTCGTCGCCCTCATTCCAGGGCCCGCGCTCGTCCTTCTCCCCGTCGGCGCTTTCGCCGGTCGAGTCGTTATAGAACTGATCCACGATGCCCGGGGTTGGCGGGATCAATCCGATCTCCAGCGGGTCCTTGCCCATGCTGTCGAGCGCGGCCATGAAGACCTTCAGGTGGGTAATTTCGCGCGTCATCAGGAATTGCAGCGCGTCCTTCGTCCCGGCGTCG
>JANXZI010000065.1 GCA_025355595.1 Spartobacteria bacterium | reverse complement strand
CGGTGAACGAAGGTCGCGCGCCGGTCGCCCATCAGCGCGACCCAGCCGCGATCGGCGCATTGCCGGGCGCCTCCGCGCCCGACCTTCGGGCAAAGGCTCCGCCCTTTGGCTATCTCGCTCCGCTCGATTCGCGATAGACGTCATAGGTCGCGTGGCCGGCATCGAGGAAGACGAGACTCGGGTGGATACCGAAGCGCGCCTGCAACGCCTCCACGTCCTCGAAAGTCAGCAGGCGTTCGTTCCAGACGAGCCGCGAGGAGCCAGTCGCACTCCACGAGCGCACGATGGCGAACAAATGATCGAGCTGGCAGTCCACGGTGAGCACGCGGAGTGGTGCAGAAATGTCGCCCGTCTCGAACGGCGCGGCGACGAGCTGGCCGCGTGCGTTCACACCGGCTTCGTCCTCCCAAAGTTCGCCCTTGTGGTAGCCGCTGCGCGTGATCTCGAGCTTGTAGTCCTCGGCGTATTCACGCCACGGCACCGCGAGCCGCTTTTGATAGAACTGCTTGAGCGCGGTAATGTCGCCACACCGGGCGATGGCCTTCGCCCGCAGATACAGCTCCGCGAGCGCGCCCCAGCTCATCGTGCAGAGCGCGTTCCAGTGGAAGCCGACGTTTTCCTTGGCCGCGCGCGGGTTCTGCACGACGAAACGCCCGGTTGCGTTCAACTCGCGGCGCGTGCGGTCGCTGTCGTCGAAGTAATGATTGCACGACGCACAGCGCATCGCCGCCGTGCGCCGCACCTCGGCGTAGTCCCACTCGCCCGCTTCATCGCGCGCCGAGTTGCTGCTCCGGCAGCCATGCAGTTTGCGCTCCGCGTTTCGGAGGAGGGCGCTGCCGCGCCACGCATTCGACCACTCGATTTGTTCCCACGTCCACGGCTGCCGCGTGCCGCACTTGGGGCACTGGAACATCCACTCCCGCATGTCGGTCGTCTCGAATTGCCAGCGTCCGCCGACGCTGCCCTTCGGGCAAAGGCTCCGCCCTTTGGCTATCTCGCTCCGCTCGGTTTCCGGTGCGTGTCGTCGTTCTCCTCGCCGCCTTGGCTCATGAACACGCACTTGCCCAGCCAGCCGAACGCGGTGACGCGCGCCTCAGCCTCGGCCATGTGACCCACGGGCCAGCGCCATGTTTCGTCGCCGATGAGCCAGCGGATTGAGCGTCGCTGGAGGTTCGTCTTGTTGTGCGCGCCGAGCACCCAGAGCGTCATGCCATTGCGGAAATGGATCGTCGTGTTCCGCTTCTTATGCCGGTCGGTGGGAAAGAGCGCCTTCACCGGCGCGCAGTCCTCGAAAAGTTTGTGCAGCCGGATTGTCCCCATTGCGCCGTGGACTTCCGCTTCGCGTAATCCGCCTGGTCTTTCGCGTCGTCGTCGGTCTGATCGAGCCAGAGCGTCGGGCCGGGGAGGTTGGTGATGATGTGGCACAGCCCGAGTTCACCCACGCTCGTCTTGCCCGACTGAATCGCCGCGATGATGAACAGCAGGCGGACGCGCGGGTCGATCAGAGCTTCGAGCGGCTCGCGGATTTGCGGCGAGTTGTCCGAGCGAAAGCGGCCGGGGATTGGCGAATACGGGATCGAGCCGATGTGTTGTTCGGCCCACGCCCACGGCGGGCGTCGATCCGGCGGACGCCACGCCTCGCGCCACACGCTGACGAGATTCGCGTTCATCCGGCGTGCAGGACCGAAAGCACTTCGTCGATGGTTTTGCGGCACTCCTCCTGGATGCCGGTGGCGTCGAGTCCGGAGAGAGCCGAGCGGAGCGAGACAGCCAAAGGGCGGAGCCTTTGCCCGCAGGGCAGCGCCGGAGGGCGCTGGCAATCGGCGGCAGCTCGTTTTCAAATTTGCGCCGCAGCAACGCGGTCGCCTGGCCGACGAGATTCGTCCAGTCCGCGCGCACCTGCTCCACCGGGATGAATTCACCGCGCTTCACCGCCAGTCGCAGCTCGCGCTCTTCGACCTCGGCCAGAAGTTTGCGCGCCTTGAGCGCCTGCTGAATGTCCGGCGTTTCCTCACCGCCCTTGAGCCCTCGCTGG
>JANXZI010000538.1 GCA_025355595.1 Spartobacteria bacterium | reverse complement strand
CGATTGGACGGTGCGCCCGCGTCTGCTCACGATTCCCGGCGTCTCCCAGGTCATCCCCATCGGCGGCGGCGTGAAGCAATATCAGGTGCTCGCCTCCCCGGAAAAAATGGCGGCTTACGGCGTGACGTTGAAGCAGGTTCTGGATGCAGCGGAGAAAGCGCAGGTCAACACCGCGGGCGGCTTTCTCGAAGGCGCGAACCAGGAGGCGCTCATCCGCAACATCGGGCGCACCACATCCATCGACGAAATCGCCGGTTCCGTCGTCGAGATGCGCAAAGGGGTGCCGATTCTTTTGAAGGACGTGGCCGAGGTGAAATTTGGAAAACAAGTAATGCGCGGCGACGCTGGCGTGAACGGCTCTCCCGCCGTCATCGTATCGGTGCAAAAGCAACCGGGCGCGGACACGATCCGCCTCACCGCCGAAGTCGAAAAGGCGCTGGCCGAAATCCAAAAGGGACTGCCGGAAGACGTGAAAATCACGCCGCTTTTCAAGCAGGGCAATTTCATCGGGGCCGCGATCAAGAACGTCGAGGACGCGATCCGCGACGGCGCGATCATGGTCGTGATCGTCCTCTTTTTGTTCCTGCTCAATTTCCGCACGACGCTCATCACGCTCACCGCGATCCCGCTCTCGTTCGTCGTCTCGATTCTCTATTTCAAATGGGCGGGCATCACGATCAACACGATGACCCTCGGCGGTCTCGCGGTAGCCATCGGCATGGTCGTCGATGACGCCATCGTGGATGTGGAAAATGTGTATCGCCGACTCGGCGACAACCGCCGCACAGCCAAGCCGCGCCCGGTGCTTCGCGTCATCGCGGAAGCCTCGGCGGAGGTGCGAAACTCCATCCTCTTCGCCACGCTGCTCATCATTCTCGTCTTCATCCCGCTCTTCGGACTCGGCGGCATCGAGGGGCGGCTTTTCGCTCCCATCGGCGTCGCGACCATCGTGGCGATGATCGCGTCGTTTGTCGTCTCGCTCACCGTCATTCCGGCGCTCAGTTCCTACCTTCTGCCGAAGATGAAGCGCATGGGCCACGCCAAGGACAGTTGGCTCGTGCGCCAGCTCAAAGCCTTTGATGAACACGTCATCCTCAAGCTCACGCTGCGGCATCCTTTCGCCGTCATCGGCCTCGCCGTCGTCCTCGTCGTCGGCTCGTTTTCGCTCTACCCGATGATGGGCAAAGAGTTTCTGCCCGAATTCAACGAAGGAACCGCGACGATCAATGTCGTCTCCGCACCGGGCACATCGCTCAAGCAATCCAACCGGATCGGCGAAATCGCGGAGAAGCTCTTGCTGAGTGTGCCCGAAGTCATCTCGACAGGCCGACGCACGGGACGCGCGGAACTCGACGAACACGCGGAAGGCGTCCACTCCACGGAGATCGACGTGGACTTCAAAAAGACAGGACGAAAGCGCGAGGCCATCCTCGAAGACGTGCGCGAAAAGCTGAGCCAGATTCCCGGCATCGTTTTCAGCGTCGGCCAGCCGATTTCGCACCGCCTCGACCACCTGCTCTCCGGCGTCCGCGCGCAGATTGCGGTCAAAATCTTCGGCGACAATCTCGAACAACTGCGCGCCGCCGCCGCGCAGACCGAAGGCGTGATGAAAACCATTCCCGGCGTCGTCGATTTGCAGATCGAAAAGCAGGTGCTCATGCCGCAGGTCAAAGTGCAGGTGAATCGCGAGAAGGCAAAGCTCTACGGCGTGCAAGTCGGCGAGTTGAACGAGCTGCTCGAAACTGCACTCAACGGCCGCACCGTCGCCCAGGTGCTCGACGGGCAGAAGACCTACGACGTGGCCGTGCGCTACGACGAAAAATCGCGCGACGACATCAAGGCCATCGGCGAAATGCTCGTCGATACCGAAGGCGGCCAGAAGGTGCCGCTCGCCCTGCTCTCCGACGTGCTCGACGGTAAAGGGCCGAACATCATCAACCGCGAAAACGTCCAGCGCCGCATCGTCGTGCAGGCCAACGTGAGCGGACGCGACCTCAGCTCCGTCGTGAAGGAAATCCAGGACAAGCTGAACGCGCAGGTGCATCTGCCGACCGGTTTTTTCATCAGCTACGAAGGCCAGTTCCAGAGCCAGCAAGAAGCCACGCGGCTCATCGGCATCCTCTCGATTGCCACCTTGCTGACGATGTTCCTCGTCCTCTACTCACACTTCCGCTCGACGATGATCGTCGCGCAGATCCTCCTCAACATCCCGCTCGCCTTCATCGGCGGGCTGGTGCTGACGTGGCTGCTCGTCGGCAAGGTCTCCATCGCCACGCTCGTCGGCCACATCACGCTCGCGGGCATCGCCTCG
>JANXZI010000537.1 GCA_025355595.1 Spartobacteria bacterium | reverse complement strand
AATTGCGGCCGTGTTTTCAAGCCCGGCGTTCGGCGAACTTATCGCCAAGGCCGCGGGCGATTTCGGACAGGTGGTCATTGACTCTCCGTCAGTGACCTCCGCGAGCGAGACTTTGCTCATAGCCCGTCAGGCGGGTGCGGTATTCATCGTCGCGCAAACCGGACAGACTGCCATCGGTGCGGCATCTCGCGCGTGCCAGTTGCTCGGAGGTGTGAATCGGAAGCCCGCCGGACTTATCCTGACCCGCGTCCCTCGCCGGATGATGGTCTAAGGCCACCGACCGGCGCGGAATCAGAACAACCGCTCGGTGACTGTGATCGCGTCGCCTGGCATGACCATGAAGGTGGGCGTCCCGGATTCCGTCGCAAGCTTGCGCAGGTCCACCTTGTAAACCTTCGTCCCTCGCCGAATCAGAATCTCGGACTGCCGGGCGAGGCGCGTGTAGCCTCCTCCGAGGGCGATTGCCTCCATGAGATTCAATCGCGGCTGCTGCCCGCGCGGAAATGCGTAACGCCCCGGCTGGGTGACCTGCCCGAGCAGCACAAAGGTCTGCCCGGCATATTCCGAGACCAGCACCTGGACCTTAGGATTCACCAGGATCTCCTTCTCCTTGGCATAGCTCCCGATGCGGGCGGCTAGCGAGGAGACCTCCAGCCCCGCCGCCTGGATGTCCGGATGGCTGCCGTGCCCGAGATAGGAGAGGCTGATGCGGCCATCCCAGTCCACGCGGACCTGCTGATTGTAGTCCGGCTCGCCCGCAAATGTGATCGTCAGCAAATCACCCGGCTCGATCCGATACTGCCGGCCCGGCAGCGGGGCGGCCGCGGCGATTTTTCGCGTCGGGATTTCCGGCCTCGCTTCGGGACGTGTCGAGCAGCTTCCGATCGTCAGCACGACACACGCGAGAAGCGCGGCGCGGACGAGGCTTGAAATCAATCCCATGCCCCGACTCGTGTCGGCAGGTTGCGGTGCTGTCAAACCGAAAAGCCCGTGGACGCAGTCACTCACGCCCGGTGTCCCGTCGTCCTCATCGCGAACTTCTGGCACCGTGGGGATTCACGGCCGTGCCGGGAAATCTTGCACGGTTGCCTGGCTGGCTTGCCTTCCGCTGCCGGTGCATCCGGCAGCTTGGCAGGGGGCGCTGGCTGTGCGCCGACATTCGGAATCTGCGGGGCGGCACCCTACGGCGGCAAGGCGTCCTGCGGGACGCGGACGGGCGGAACGGGAGAAACCCTCGCACCCGGCATCGCAGGCACAGCGGGCACAGCGGGCACAGCGGGCATGGATGGCACATTCCCACCCGCAGCCGCCGACGGCGGAGCACCCGGCCGACTTTGCCGACGAAGCAGCGGGCCGCGGCGGCGAAGTCTGGGCGGTCGCGAGGACGGATCCGGCGGTGCCCAGCCGCCTCGTGCCCGCACTGCTGCTCGCGGTCGCGATCTCTACACGATGCTCCATCGCAGCCTCGGTGAGCGCTCGCGTGCGGCCCGGATCAGCATGGCTGAGTTTACGCTCAGCTTCGGGACGCTGCTGGGATTTTACGACGGCCTCTTCGGCCCCGGCGTGGGATCGTTCTGGATGCTGGCGTGCATCCTCGCGCTCGGCCAGGATCTGCGCGCCGCGACCGGCACGACGAAGGCGCTGAAACTCGCCAGCAATCTCGCCGCGCTGGTCACGTCCGCATTTGCAAAGTGCCTGCGCTTGGAAGTGGGCGTCGCGATGATCGCCGGGCAGCTCGCCGGTCCGCGTCCCGGCAGCGGCATGGTGATCGCCCACGGCGCGCGCATCATCCGCCCACTGTTTATCGCTGTCGCGTTCACGCTCGCGCTGCGCCTGGGATGGCAGGCATTTTTCAAATGACGGATGACGGATGACGAGATCGCCGTTCCCCGCTCTGCAACCAACCACCCCTCGTCATTCGGCATCCGTCATTTGATCAGCCCGCTACCAAAAGAAAAAGCCGGCGCAGTTTCCCGCGCCGACTTTTTGTGATTTGCGAGTTTCTCCAGCGCCTTACTTCAGCACGGCGGCGTGGAATTCCTGCCAGTCGTCAATGTTGTTCAGGTCAATCGCGCCGGGGAGGACGCTGCCGTCGTCCGGCAGGCCCGCGGCGCTGAGGATGCCCTTGCGGACGTCGTCGCCGTGGCAGTAGCCGAGGATGGCAAGGTTGTGGCGCTGGATGTCGGCCTTCGAGAGCTTCTTTCCATTCTGGCGCACCCACGCCTCGAACTGCGTGTAGGTGGGCTTGTTGCCCGCGATGAAGGTCTTCACCGCTGCGGCGTCGAGGCCGAGTTGGTCGCAGGTCATCTGGTCGTAGCCAGCGCCGATGCCGGGATAGCCCGCGGCGAGTTTGCCCGCTGCTTCGAGGCTGACTTTCAGCCAGAGGCGGGGGAGGTGAAGTGCGCCGAGGGGGCCGGCGACTCCGGAACTGATCAATGGGACGTAGCTCATGTGTGTGTTGGTTTGGTTGTTGGTTGTTTGTTGATCCGCCGAGTCGGCGAAAGTGTGACTGGTGAAAACTGAATGGTGACTGGTGGAGAACGGCGACTAGTCACCATTCACCAGTCACTAATCACTTCTTCTTCTTCGGCCCGCGCCCCTTGAACGTCAGCTCCGCGATGCCGCTCTTGTCGAGCGCGCCGAGGCCGAGCTTCGTCATCTTCGTGTATTGCGCAAAGGTCGCGGCTGCGAGGGGAAGGTTGAGCTTCTGCTGTTTGCCGAGCGTGAGTGCGATGCCGCTGTCCTTCGCGGCGTGCGCGCCACTGAAGAAGCACGAGTGGTCGCGATTCATCATGTCCTCGCCGTCGGTCACGAGCACGCGGCTGTTCGCGCCGGTCTGACTGAAAATCTCGCTGACCACTTTGAGGTCAAGCTTCAGCGCGTCCGCAAGGCCGAGGCCCTCGGCGAGTCCGGCGGTGTTGATATTCATCACCATATTCACGAGTGCCTTCACCTGCGCGGCCTGCCCCGCCTTGCCGATGTAGCGCATGAGTTTTCCCTCGTCGGAGAGCTTCGTGAGGAGCGGCTTCACCTTTTCAAACGTCGCCTTCTCGCCCGCGCACATCAGGTAGAGCGTGCCTGCGCGCGCCTGATTGATCGAGGAGGCCATGCAGCCTTCGAGCGATGCGGCCTTCGCCTTCTTCGCGAGCTTTTCCACCTGCACGTGAGTTGCCGGCGAGATCGTCGCGCAGTTTACAAAAGTGCGGCCCTTCGCGCCCATGAGCAGGTTGTCCTTCTTGTTCGTGAAAATGTTGAGCTGCGCCTTGTCATCCGTGACGACGGTGATGATCACGTCGCTGAGTTCCGTCACGCGCGCCAGCTTCGTGCAGGCTACCGCGCCGAGTTCGGTCGCGAGTTCCGCCGCGCCTTTCGTGTTGATGTCATAGACGGCGGTGACTTGGTAGCCCACGTCCTTCAGTCTGCGCGCCATGTTTGCGCCCATGCGACCGACGCCGACAAATCCGATGCGTTCTGGCATAAAAGGTAGGTTCGTTGTTGGGGTTGAGGGACGCCCCTTCTAGCGGGACGGAAAAATCGCGCAAGCACGCGATGGGGAAATTCGCGCGGCGGTTCAGCGGCTCGCCGGCGGAGTTGCCGAGAGCTGGAGATTCCACAACTTTTCCTCGGGGCCGGAGAGCACGAGGCCCGCGCGGAACTTCGGATAGCCGGTGCAGTAGCCGCGGAAAAAAATCTGATTCCATCCGCTGCGCAGCGTGAGCGTCTGCTTCGCGACGCGGAGATGCGAGGCTTTGTCGGCGTCCTGATATTCACCGGTTTTGATGGGCTCGCCATTGAGCGACCAGCGGAAAGTCGTCATCGGATGGCTCTGAAATTGGAACTCCAAGGCCGTATCCGTCTGCACGCGAATCCACGTCGCGCCGTACCAAGTCTGCGCGCCGCCGCCGAGAATCACGCGCGTGTCGAGATCCGCGGGACTCGCCGGTTTCCAGCGCACTTCGCGTGGGTCCGGCCAATAGCCGCGGAGCATTTCGCCTTTGAAGACAGCCGTCAGATCCACCACGCCGGAGTCCGGCGGATACGACGCGGCTTCGCAAAATTCGCGCACGGCTTTCTTCATTTCGATGGTCGTGCCGGGAATCATGCCATTCGGATCGGCCTTGAATTTTTCCGCGCCGGGACCGCCAAACGGACCGCACACGAGCCAGTTTCGGATCGCCACACCCTTGTCGAGCGGCTGAAATTGCGCGGGCGCCCACGAGCCGGGATACAGCCGCGCCTCGGTCGGTTCGTCGTAAGTTTCGCGACTCGCCGAGCCGTCCCGATTCGCCCACCAGAATTTGTTGTGACCGGAAAATGTCGCCTCGAAATTCACCATCGTCTGGTAGCCGCCGGCGAACGATGCGAGCTGCGGGGCGAGCGCCGTGCGCGGAATTGCAGCGGCGATGACGAAGCCTTTGCCATCCTCATCAATCGTGCCGCCGAGCTTCGCACCGTCGAGCGCGCCGACATGCTCGAATGCCGCGCGACCCACCGGCGTCGCATAGACGTTCGGTGTGGCTTTGGATTTCCCGGCCCATTTCGGAAACATCGCCAGTGCCGCCGGCTCGATGGCCGCGCCATTCTTGAACATGCCGAAAACCACGCGCGCATCGCCGGGACGTCCATCCGTCGAGCCACCGGGCGTTGCGGCGGGGTCGCTTTGAAAATAGAAGCTCACCGTGTCCCCGAGCCGGTCGTGGGTGAAGATGCGGTCGAGCGGCAGCAGCGGCTTCGGAGCGAACTTCGCCGCGAGCCGCGCATGCCAGCGCAGGTAGATGTGATCGGGGTCGTAGCACGTGCGCACCTCGACAGTCTGATCCTTGTCGGCGGAGAAATGAACCGGCTCGGATGACTCCCAGCCGGTCATCGTCCCATCGAGCGCGACCCCGCCGAGCGCGGGTGAAAAGCGCGCGAGCCGCGCCGCACCCGCGCCGCCGCGTACGCTCAGCGCGATCTCCGGCGGACTCGCGATCTGCGCGGCGGCGATGCTCACGGTCTTCTGCACCGTCGCGAGAGGACGCCCGGGATTCTCCTTCAGCGACCAGCCCTCCGCCTCGAAGATCAGCGGCGTGTATTTTCCCATCGCGAAGTAGATCTTCCCGTCGTCGCGATTCGGAAAAACCGAGCCCGCGAAAAACTCCCCGCCCTGCGGATAGATGCCCGCACTGTGCTTCGTGAAACCGCGGCGCTCGTCCGGAAAAACCGTGTCCACGTAAAGGCCGTCCTCGTTGAACAGCAGCACGCCGCAGCGCGACTGATCCACCACGCTCACGAGGCCGTTGATGGGACGCCGCACGCGCATCGCGCCATACATCTCGCCCGTCTCCGCCACGCGCTGCATCGCCGTGCGCCCGGTGCGCCACACGGCGCGGTAGCCGCCTTTTCCATCAGGAACGTAACGCGTGAGCTTGTGCTGCGGGCCTTCATTCGCGCTGAAGTTTTTTCCACCGCGCGCCTGCACGTAGAAGCCCTCGGCAGGCAAACCATCAGCCTGCATCCAGTCGCTGGGAAAATTGTCCGCCAGCTCGTTGCCGCCGTGAATCGCGTCCGCCGTTCCAGCACGCCGCGCCTCGAAAACCGGATCTGAAAAAAGTTTCGTGAAGCCCGTGAAGATCGGATTTCCATGCGTGTCGTAACCCGACGGTGCGAGTCGCCACACGTCGCCACCACCCTGGTTCATCGCGAGCATCGAGAAATCATCGAGCCAGTTTTGCCCGTGATACGTGAGGAAACGTCCGGGCAATTCCACCGGCGTGGCTTCATCGTCATCCACGCGACCATTGCCATTCGTGTCGTGCCAGAAGCTCGTGCGCTGCTTGCCATTCACTGTATCGCGCAGGATCGCCGCCGAGAGCAGCCAGCGGTCGCCGTCGTGTCGGAACACATTGAAGCTGCGTCCGCACGCGAGGTATTCGCGGCCGTTGGCGCGGATGAATTGCGGCTTGTCCAGCCGAGGCGCGCGCGGGTCGTCGCCGACATGCGGCCACACCGCATCCACGGTCCAGGTGCGCTTTTCATAGTCCACCTTGAAGCGCGTGAGCCAGCCCTGCTGCCCTGCGATGTAAAGATCCTGCGGATGTTCGGAATCGATCGTGTAGCCGTCGTTCGCCTTCGTCTGGAGCGTGAGAAATTCGCGCAAAAGTTTTCCATCATCGCTCCATTCACTCGCGCGATTCGGGCCGCCCTGCTCGACGACGATCAGCCGGTCGCGCCCCTCGCTGTCCGTCCATGTCGCGAGTTTCGCGGGCGAGATAAAGGTGAGCGGGTCGTAGCTGCCCGGCTTCTGCTCGGCGAGCCGGCCGTAGCTGAGAAGCAATTTTCCATCGCGCGAATACTGATGGACTTTGTTCGCAGGCGGATCGCTGAGGTAGATCCGCAAGTGGCTGTCCACTTCGAGATCGAAAGGCGCGATGGTCTTCGGCACCGCAAAGAGTTTCCGCCATTTCCCCTGCGGCAGGCCGGACGCGAGCCGCACCTCGCTCACGGCAAAGCCATCGCCCTCCGCATGCAGCGCATAGAGCACACCGGCGCGCACCGCGAGACCGCGCGGATGCGCGACCGGGATTTCTGCGAGCACCTTGCCGTTGTCTCCGTCGTGGACCGTCACCTTGTCCACGGCCTCCGTGTCGCTCTCGAGGTAGCGCAGGTGCCTCGCGCCCTTTTCGCTCACGATCTTCCCGCGCTGCGCGACATACACGAACGATTTCTTCGCCGCGTCATCGCGCCACGCCGCCATCGCCGTCACCCAGCCGTCGGGCAGGTAGCCGTTCGAGCGGTTCGCACCGTGGCTCACGCCGAACGATTTTCCATCCGCACGATAGACATACTTCATCCCGCCCTCGTTGCAGAAGCTCCACACCGTCTCGCCGTCCGTCGCCGTCGCCGTGCCGCCGCCCGCGCCTCCGGAATTGAACGCCCGCAAGAACTGCTCGTAGTTCACCGGCTTGTTCAGATCAAACATCGGGTTGTTCGTTCCGTTCTCGAGATACTGGTAATAGAAAACCGCAACGCCATTTGGCCCCACAGCGACATCGCTCACCGGCGAGCCGACCGGATCACCGCCGAACGCCTCCGGCTTGTCCCACTGCTCCGGCGTCGGCATCCACGACGACACGCCCGTGACAAATCGCGGCGTCACCGAGTGCCAGTCGCCATCCACGACCCACTTTTTCGCCGGCATGAAAATCCCCTTCACCGCATATTCGCCCGGCGGCACCGGCATGAAATTGTCATCGAGCCCGTCCCACACCTCGCTGAATTTTCCGGCATTCTCCCTCGTCACGGTCCGCGCGACACCGGCAGCAAACTGGCTGACGATCCACGCCGGATTCTTCGGATCCACAATCGCGAGCGTGACACGATACGTCTGCGGCAACGGCCCGTCTGCGGGGAGCTGATACGTGACCGGAACGCCTGCGGATTCCGCGGCGGAAAGGGAGGGCTGCGTCATCCAAATGCAGACGATCAAAATTTGGAGGAGCCGGAGAAGATGAAGGGCTTTCACGGGGGCAGGAGAATGCAAATGTGCAACGCGGGTGTCATGCTTTTCCGCTCCGCGCGGGAGCGGGTATGGATACCGGAGGCAGGAGAGGCCGCTTCAAGACTGGCACTGGAGTGGATTCAAATTGCGGAACGCGTGCGGGCTTCCCCAAGGTGGCAGTCTTCCCAATGCTCACCCAAATCCTCCTCCCGCTCGCCGCGCTCACCGTCGCCGCACACGCGCAGACCGTGCTCGTGAAACCGTACGTGCAGCCCGGCAACGGCGCGTCGCTCACCGGCACTGATGTGAAAGTCCTCACTTGGCTGACGGATCAGAAGCCCGGCGAATTCACCGTCGAGTTCGGCATCGCGGGGCAGCCCATGCGCGCGGCAAAGACCGAGCGGCTCGCGCTCGACTTTGCGTCACCAAAGCCGAAGCCCGGCGCGAAACCGGCGGCACCCGCGACGCCGAAAATTCCCGCGCCGACCGGCGTGGAAATCAAAGGTGCGCCGGCCAAGGAACCGGTGCCCGTCATCCCCGAGCGCGAACAGCATTTCCTCCGCTACCGCGCGGAACTCGCCGGGCTGCCCTTCGACAGCGAGATCGCCTACCGCGTGAGCCTCGCCGGGGCGGTCGTGCGCGAGGGCACTTTCAAGACGCGCGCCTCCGCCACGAAACCGATCCGCTTCGTCGCCGTCGGCGATCTCGCGAGCGCCAGTGCGGAGCAGAACGCCATCGCCTTTCAAATCCACAAACAGAAGCCCGAATTCCTCATCGCGCTCGGCGACATCGTGTATCCCGGCGGACGCTTCCTCCAGTACATGCACCACTACTGGACGACCTACAACGATGTCGTCGCGCCCGGCGAAAAGACCGGCGCACCGCTCATGGCAAGCGTCCCGTTTTACCCCGTCATCGGCAATCACGACGCGGACAGCTCGAAGCTCCCCGACTACCCGGACGCTTTCGCGGCGTTCTACTTTTTCAGCGTGCCGAAAAATGGTCCCGGCGCCGCAATCTGCGCGACACCGCTCGGCACCGACCCGCAGGTCGCGCAGGCCTTCCGCACGCGCGCCGGTGCCGAGTATCCTGCGTTGAACGCCTTCTCCTTCGACTGCGGCCCGGCCCACTTCGTCAGCATTGACTCGAACAAATACGTCAACCCCACCGCGCTCCTGCCGTGGCTGGAAAAGGATCTCACCGCCAGCAAGCAGCCGTGGAAATTTGTCTGCTTCCATGCTCCCGCCTTCCACAGTTCGCCGCAGCACGGCACCGAGCAGAAGATGCGGCTGCTCGAGCCATTGTTTGAGAAATGCGGCGTGGATGTCGTCTTCGCCGGCCACGTCCACAACTACCAGCGCTCAAAGCCGCTCCGCTTCAAACCGGCCGCGCCCAAGCCCGCCGCGAATGGTCTCGTCAGCGGCACCTTCACATTCGACACCGCATTCGACGGCGTGAGCAACACCAAGCCCACCGGCATCATCCACATCGTCAGCGGCGGTGGCGGCGCAAAGCTCTACAAACTCGACGACAAAAAGCCCGCCGTCGCCACGCCCGTCGCCTCGCCGAAGCTCCAGCCCTTCACGGAAAAATTCAACGCCGACGTCCACAGCTTCTCGGTCGTGGACGTCACCCCGACGACCTTCGAACTGCGCCAAATCAGCA
>JANXZI010000052.1 GCA_025355595.1 Spartobacteria bacterium | reverse complement strand
CACGCGCACCTCCTCCGCGCCGCCCTTGCCCTTCGTGATCGCCTCGTGATCCTTTTCAAAATCGTAGCCGAAGAGCGAAAGCTGGAATCCGCCGCGCCCCTGGAACGACCCGTGGCATTCGCGCCCGCTGCATCCCGAACGCGACATCAGCGGAATCACATGCCTGCGAAAACTCGCGTCGTCAGACTTCGCGAGATCCTTCCACCGCTCGCCCGCGGTCTTCGTGATTTTCGCAGCGCCCGATGGCTTCGGCGCTGCCGACGATTTGTCCGCCGCCGGCTCCGCAGGACGGATGGCATTTGCGAGGACGACAGCAGGCAGAAGCCCGACAAGGAGGAAGGATCGTTTCATGGTTTAAGGGGTGGGAAACTCACACTCACCGCCCCGGTGAGGCATCCCTCGCAGGAAGGGTTGCAAGTGAGGCATGTTGAGAAAAGATGGGATCGGGCAGTTCCTTTAACTGTTTTTTCACGTAAAGCGAAAAAAGTTAGCGGCCACTTCGAGCCCGCTGCCTGTGTGAAAAAATCGAATGAAGCGTGATGGCGCGCCTCGGGTAGGGTGGGCGTCCCGCCTGCCGTGTCGTGCGTCCCGCGCGCCACCCGGCGGACGTTGGCAGGCATTCCGTGCGTGTTTGACCTTTGCGTGTATTCCGCGAGACGCGGAATACGGCAGGCGGGACGCCCACCCTACCCGAGGCACGCCATATTGCCTCCCCCCTTCTTTCGCGGTTCCATTGCCAACCGCATCGTTTCCCTCTGCGCCCTACCCCTTCCACCAGCCATCGAGCACCGCGCGCATTTTCTCCACGCGCTCAGTCTGCTCGCCGGCCAGGTTCTTCTCCTCGTGCGGATCGGCTTTCAGATTGTAGAGTTCCGCCTTCGCGTCCGGCTCATTCTGCGCGGCGGGCACGATCAATTTCCAGTCGTCCTGGATCACCCAGCGCCAGCGCAGGCTCGCGGAGGGATTCGCGAGATCCTTCGAGTTATGCGTGAAGCACTCGCCGAAGACCGCCTTGCGCGTCGCGAGCGCCGCGGAATCCGTGAGGCTCACACCGGGAATTCCCTCGGGCCGCGCGATGCCGACCGCGTCCAGCAGCGTCGGCAAAATGTCCACCGAGCTGACCACCGTCTCGCTCATCGCCGGGCGGATCTTCGCGGGCCACCGCACGATGAGCGGCGTCCGCAGCCCGCCGTCATACTGCGACTGCTTCGACTTCGGCGCGTATTTCGGCTTGTCCGGATCCTGAATCCACCCGTTGTCCGTGAGAAAAACGACGATGGTGTTTTCCGCGAGCTTCTCCTTCTCAAGAAAGCCGAGCAGATCGCCGCACGTCTCGTCGAACCACTCCACCATCCCCCAGTATTTCGCGACGTGTTCGCTCGGCGTCTTGCCCCGGTATTTCTGCAAAATGCGCTCCGGCGGCGTGTGCGGATCGTGCGGCATCATCGGCGCGTACCACACGAAGAACGGCTTCTCCGCCTTCTTCGCCTCGCCGATGAAATCGTAAATCGGCTGCATCGTCTTGCGCCCGATGTCGAGGCCCACATCGCCGTGACGCCCGCCCTTGGTCATGCCGTGCGTGAAGCCGCCGTGCGTGAATGAGCCCTGCCACCACTTGCCCGTCTGCAGGCTCAGGTAGCCGTGCGCGCTCAGCAACCGCGGCAGCGTCGGCATCGCGTCCATGTAGCTGTTCATCACATCGCGCCCGGCTTGGAATCCGGGCGACGCCTGAAACTGCCGCGGCGTCATCCCCGCAGGCACCGGCGGATCATTGCTCGTCACGCGATGCTGATGCGGATACCGCCCCGTGATGATGCTCGCGAGACTCGGGCAGCACAGCGAAGCCGGCACATAAGCGCGGCGGAATGTGAGCGACTCCGCCGCGAGCTTATCGAGATGCGGCGTCTTGATCACCGGATGCCCCATGAAGCCGTAGTCGCCCCACGCCTGATCGTCCGAGAGAATGAGCACGATGTTCGGCTTGTCCGCGGCGAAGGCGCGGCTCGACGGCATGAGAAAAGATGCCGCCGCCAGCAGCGCGAGGACGGTGTGCAGAATGCCTGGTGTCTTCATTTCGAGGTTTTGAAAAATGCGTCCACCGTCGGCTCGCCGCTCAGCCAACCGAGCGACGCGAGGAATTTGTCCGCCTGCGTCAGCGTTGCGAGGAACATCGAATTGTCTCCGCGACCAAAATTGAAGAACCCGTGCTGCTGCCCCTCGAAGCCCGCGACCTCGCAGCGGTTGCCCGCCTTTTTCATCACCGCCGCAAAAACTTCCACCGTCGCGAATGGCACCGTCGAATCTGCCTTGCCGTGGAAGATGAGCGTCGGCGGCGTGCCAGCCTTCACATTGTGCGTCGGCGAAATCGCCGTCGCCTCCGCACCCATCCGCTCCACACCGACGCGCGTGCCGAAGCCGCCAAAATCATTCCCGTCCACCGGCG
>JANXZI010000494.1 GCA_025355595.1 Spartobacteria bacterium | reverse complement strand
CGTTCGCAACCGTGGCCTGAACAAAGGTGGCATCGGACTCCGCACCGCCTCACTCATGTCATCGTCGGGGCTATCATTGTCGTGGGCGGACTGGCCGTGCGCCGCAGTGCACAACTTGACATCACCCTGACCGAGGCCATTGGCGATTCGATTCAGTCATCCGGGCGCAGCATCTCGTCCGCTGTTCCGATCACGGATCTCTATCTGGCCACCCGGAATTACACCGCGGCCACCGGCCATGACTATGGGACGCAATTTCTCCTCTATTTTGTTCGTTTCGTCCCACGGAGCGTTTGGGAAGGCAAGCCGCTGAATCTCGGATTCCAAATGCGCGAGTATTACTATGGCGACGCATTGTCCGGCGTCATCCCGACCATGTTCGGCGAGTTTTACGTTGCATGGGGAACTTTCGGCAGCGTCGTTTGCGGGCTGTTTCTTGGCTGGGTCCTTTCATTTCTGAACCGCGCATATCTCTGCGCATGTCAGAATCCGAAGTTTGCCCTGATTTACATTATCATGGCCACGGAGCTAATCCTCGACGGAGTGCGAGCCGGATTGGAAATCGCCGTGTTCCTGCTGCTCTACATGTTGGTCACCCTTGCCTGCTTCAAGATCGCGCGCCGCTTCGCGCAAAGTTCCCGCCAACGGATCTCCTCCAAGCCGCTGTTTCGACTTCAGGAGTGACTTGATGGGGTTTCCCTGCATAGATTACTCTCAGACCTCGGAGAATTCACTATGGAGCCAGCCCCCCGCCCCCACTCAAGTGCGCCAGTCGGCATTGTCATTCCCACTTTGAATGCCGGCGGGGAAATTGAAAAATGCCTTGGCCCGATTATTCGCAGCCCCCATTTTGCACGATACCGGATTCTGGTGGTTGATTCGAGTTCCACAGACGACACCGTCGAGCGTGCGCAACGGATGGGAGTAGAGTGCGAGATCATCCAACGCTCGGAATTCGATCATGGACTAACCCGGAACCGGGCAAGGAAACGGCTCAACACTCCGGTCGTCGTCTGCATGACACAGGACGCATACCCGACCAGTCCGGACACCATTGAGCATCTCGTCGCGCCCTTGTTCGCCGGCGCCGCACAGGCATCCTATGGCAGGCAGATTCCCAGGCCGGGCTGCGACTTTGTCGAGGCTTACGCGAGGGAGTTTTCATACGGCCCCACCTCCTTTGTGAAGGCCTGGGAAGATCGGGCGACATTTGGCATCCGCCTTTTCATGTGCTCAAATTCATTCGCGGCTTATGACAATGCCGCATTGGAGCGGGTCGGCGGCTTTCCCGAGACGGTCTTTGGCGAGGACTTCCTGGCGGCGATGGCGCTGATCAAAACCGGCGGCAAAATTGCCTACTGCGCAGAAGCGGCGGTCGAGCACTCGCACGCCTACCGCCTTCGTGCCGAAATGAAGCGCAACTATCAAATCGGACTCATGCATACCATCCATCCGGAGATATTTGAAGGTCTGTCGAAGACGGAGAGTGCGGGGATGAACTTTGCGCGCGGGCTTGTCCGACGGGCCCGTGAGTCCACGGGCTTTGCCGGCGTTGCCAAAGCCCTTGTCTATCTCGCTGCACGGTTGTCTTCGTATAAGTGCGGACGTATCGCGGCGAGATTTTCTCGCAATCGGAAAGCACCGGAATAGCGTGGGCTTTGGCGGCGGACGGCTTTCCGTGAAGTCCGTGACTTCAGTGTCACGCTGACAGCTCGCGCCGATATATCTGCAACAATTGTTCACCCAAATTGCTCCAAAGATATCGCTTGAGAACCGTATGCCGTGCCTGGACATCAATCGGATCCCGCTTGGATAGCTCCCCATCTAACGCAGCGCGGATGTCGTCCGCCGAGCCTGGCCTAACGTAGCGAATGAGGTGACCCAATACCTCATGCGTCGAACCGTGCCGGCTTGCGATCACCCGGCAGCCGGCTCCAAACGCCTCAAGGTCGCTCAGGCTCATGACTTCCAGCCAGGAAGCGGAAATGTAAACGCGCGAACGACTCATCAGCGCGAGGGTTTCCGCATGCGGCTTCGGCCCCAGGAATTCAAAACTGGGATTCGCCGCCAGAATATCCCTTAGCTCAGCAATATAGCGCTGGTGACTCTGATTTTCCGCACCGACCACGCATACCTTCAGGCCGGTCCCTGCCAGAGCCTTTAGAACAGCCACTTGATTTTTCCGGCTCTCCACGCGTCCGGTCATGATCACGTCAATGTCCCGCGTTTCCGTCAGCGAATAGGCGGCGACTTCCTCGAGGCCATTCGGAAAAATCTCGTGGCGTGGCGGCTTGATGCGGTAGTCCTCCGCGCACCAGTTCCGCGAAGCCCTCAAATTCCTCGTCCGGGGCCTTCGTTCGCGAGCGTTGCTCCCGGCGGCGTTGCGCTTCCTCACGATCAGAAACCCGCAGCAAAAGATCGCCGCCGCCGCCCACGTCCATTTGTTTGCCTCCGAGTCAGAGCGGAATTGGTGCGCGGAGGACTACCGCATAAAGTCGGCA
>JANXZI010000483.1 GCA_025355595.1 Spartobacteria bacterium | reverse complement strand
GAATGCCGCCGCGTGCAGCGCGGCGATCGACGGCAACGCGACGACGCGCTGGGACACGCACGGCTCGCAGACGCCGGGACAGTGGTTCCAGATCGAGCTGCCCGCGGAGACGGAGATCGCGGGCGTGCGCCTCGACGCGGCGAAGTCGGGGAATGATTTCCCGCGCGGCTACAAGGTCGAGCTGAGCAGCGACGGCACGACGTGGAGCAAGCCCGTCGCCGAGGGAAAAGGCAGCGGCCCGATCACGGACATCCCGTTTGCTCCGGTGAAGGCGAAGTTCATCCGCATCACGCAGACGGGATCGATGAATGGTAAACACTGGAGCATCCACGAGCTGACGGTGCTGAAATCGGGCGGGAAATTCTGAACACCCCGCCGTCACGAGTCCGTCGCCGGGCGGCGAACTGAGACCATTTTTCAAAGCTCACCGGACGCACACGGTGCGCGGTTCGGATCGTCGGCGCGCTCGGGAGAGCGCAGACGTGGGCTTCCGCCCACGTCTACCCGTTTCAAGCGTCCGGTTCATTCCGAGAGATGGGATCATTCGCCACGTTGCGGAGACGCGCTATCCGCTGGCGTGAACCGCCATTGGCATCCGCAGTTTTCCCGCGTAGAACACGGCCACCAATTTCCTCCCTCATGCCCACCGCAAAAAAATCCCCAAAATCCGTAGCCGCAAAAGCGACGAAACCGACGAAGGCCGCAAACACTGCCAAGCCCGCGAAAAATATTGCGGCAAAGGAACCCGCTGATCCTGTGGAGCCCCCGCCGCAGGTGTTGCGCTACAAGCCGCACCTTGGCTGCAAGGTGCTCGCACTTGCACGGCGCGATGCGGGCTATGCCGAAGTCACCAAGATCGAAGGAACGAAGGTCATGCTGCGTTTTTATACCGATGTCGTGAACTTCGTCGAGGCCGGTGCGCCGATTGATCAAATCGGACATCCGCCGCTGCCGAGTCAGACGCGGGTCTTTCACTCGGAAAATGGCGTCGTGCGCTATGGCCGCGTCATCGCGCCGAAGCAGACGCTCGGGCCGATGCGGAGCTATCTCGTGCATTTTCCCGGCGCGACCACACTCACGGAGATGCGCGAGGATGCGTTCTCCGTGCGCTCGTATTTGTCCGGCGATGATCCGGCCGTCGTGCTCGCGGAACTCGCGCAGGAGACGCCGTTCTTTTTCCAGCAGCGCGCCGATCTGCTCCGCGAATTGCAGCGGCAAAACCAGCTCTCGCACGGCCTGCCCGCACTCATCTCATCGAAGGTCGAAATCCTCCAGCACCAGGCCGAGGTCGCGAATCGCGTGCTGCACGATCCCGTCATCCGCTACCTGCTCGCGGACGAAGTCGGCCTCGGCAAAACGATCGAGGCGGGCATCATCCTCCGGCAAATCCGCCTCGATGCGCCGGATGCGCGCATCGCCGTCGTCGCACCCGACGCGCTCGTGCGCCAGTGGCGCGAGGAACTCGACATGCGTTTCGAGCTCGACGATGCCGAGGTGTTCGCGCACTCGGACTTCGCAAAAAACAGGGCGCTGCTCGAAGGCGAATGGGATGTGCTCGTCATGGACGAGGCGCACCGCATCGTCGCGCGCCACGGCGTGCCCGAGTCGGCGATCACCAAAAATGCGCTGAAGCTCGCGCACACGTCGAAGCACCTGCTGCTGCTCTCCGCCACGCCCGTGCTGCATCACGACGACGACCTCCTCGCGCTGCTCGAATTGCTCGACCCGGAAAATTATTCCGTCACGAAACTCGCGGAGTTCAAGGAACGCACGGCGCGGCGCGTTGAGTTGGGCCGCGCGTTCCTCGCGCTGCGCAGCGCGACCGTGCCCGCGCTCGTGAAACTGCACGCAGGCAAGCTCGCGTCGCTGCTGCCAAACGATCCGACGGTGAAGGAACTCGTTGCCGCGCTCGCCAGGCCCGGCGCGGACGCAAAGGCGGTCCAGGGCGAGTTGCATCTGCACATCAGCGAGACGTACCGCATCCATCGCCGCATGTTGCGGACACGCCGCCGCTGGCTTGCGGGCGCGCACCAGCGCTTCGTCCGCGACGTCGTCGAGAGCGTGGAGATGGAACTCGACGAGGAGCCGCACCTCGCGCTGTGGGAGGCGCTCGAAAAATGGCGCGCAGCCGCGAGCAAACGCGTGAAGGCCGACGAAAAACTCCTCGCCATCGCCGCCAGCGAATACGTGCGCCTCGCCGAGGCGATTTCGGCCGAGCCGGAAAAACTTACCTTGCTCGTGCAGGAAATCGCGAAGGCCACGAAGGCCACCGACGCCGAGGTGAAACTTCTCGCGGCGCTCACCGACGACCAGCTCGCCTGGCAGATCGCCGAGTCGCGCCTCGATCTCATCGCCGAGTCGCTGCGCCGCCGCGCTGCGAAGGACGGACCGAACGGCAAGTATGTTGTCTTCTGCCCGAACGCGCGCTTCTGCGCCGATCTCGCGAAGCGGCTGCACACGCTTTTCTCGAAGGACGGAGTGAAGGTCGCGAGCACGAGCACTGCCGGCAGCACGGCGGGCGAACTCTTCTCCGACTTCGCCGGCGACCGCGCGTCGCGCGTGCTCATCACGGATGCCACCGGCGAGGAAGGCTTCAACCTCCAGTTCGCAAAAGCCGTGATTTTCCACGACCTCCCGTGGTCGCCGATGCGACTAGAACAGCGTCTCGGCCGACTTGATCGCATCGACCGCACAGGCGCGATTCCGTGCATCGTCTTCGTCACCGGTGAGGACGACGCGACTGCGCTCGACGAAGCGTGGCGCCGCGTGCTCGCCGAGGGCTTCGGACTTTACACCGCGAGCATCTCCGACCTCCAGCACCTCGTGGACACCGAGCTGCCGAAGCTGCGCGAACGCGCATTCCTCGGCGGCGCGCAGGCGTTGCTCGATGCGATCCCGGCGCTCGCCGAGGCGGTGGTGAAAGAACGCGCGAGCATCGAGGAGCAGGACGTGATTGACGGCATGCACAGCCTCGCGCCCGAGAGCCAGCTCACGCGCGATCTCCTTGCGGCGGATGCGGCGGCGGATGATTTTGGCAAGGCCTTCAGCGCCTATCTCCAGCGCAATCTCGGCCTCGAGGAGCGCTGGGACGAGGACACGAATTCGTTCCGCTTCCGCATGAAGCGCGACAGCAATCCGCTCATCCCCGCCGACAAACTCGACTCGCTCGCCGCGATGTTTGCGGTGCAGTTCAGCGTGCATCGCGGCGTCGTGATCGAGGATCTCACGCTGCATTTCCTCCGCCCTGGCCACGCTGCCGTGGACGGCTGCCGCGAACTCCTCGCGTGGGACGATCGTGGCCGTGCGTGGGCGATGTGGCGGCACGTCCCCAGTGTGAAAAAGCCCGTGCTCATCTTCCGCGCGCTGGTGCAGGTGAGCGTGGATCTCGTGGCGGTGGAAAAGGCGCTCGCGGAAATTGCATGGGACACCATCCGTCGCGGCTCGCTGCTGCGCCTCGTGCGTGGCTGGTTCCCGGAATTCATCGCCGAGCAGTGGCTCGACGAACACGGCGATGCCGCGAACGAAAAACTGACCGAGCCGTGCAGGCAGCCCTACCACTATAAAATCGATCGCAACCTCGGAAAGGAACGCGCGCAGCAGGTGCGCGAAAAATTCGGCGAGAAGGAATGGCGCAAGTCGTGCGAAGGCTCGGCGAAAAAGGCCGTCGCGAACGTGACGAAAGGCGATACGCTAAAGTCCGCGCGCGACAAAGCGCAGCACGCGGCAGCCGCGCATTTTGCATTGCTCCGCGCGCGGCTGAAAGCACGGAAGCAAGCGGGCATTGACTCCGCACCGCAGGCGAAATCCGAAGGCCAGACGCTCGCCGATCTCGAAGAATTGGTCGCGGGCATCCTCGCACATCCCGTCATCCGCCTCGACACGCTCGGCGCGTATGTGCTCGGCGAGAAGCCGTGGTGGCCCGAGCCCGACTGGGAGCCCGGCCTCGCAGCACGCTCGCGCCGGTGAACGCAGCCCGGATCGTTTCGTCGCCGCAAAGGCACTGCCGGGAAAATTCCGGGAGATGAAACGGCGCATCGTGCCCACCGAAAAAAAAGACCGGCACCGCGAGCGGTGCCGGTCCTTGAAAATACGAAGATGAATCCGGGCGCTCCTTACGGCTTCTTCTTCGGTTCGCCGGCGGGCTTTTCGGTGCCTGCGGGCTTCTCAGCCTTCGGCTTGGGCGCGCCGATGTAGGTGGTCTTCACCACTTCATATTCGGTGTCGCTCTTCTTCAGGCGCATGCCATTCACCTCGTTGCCGACTTTGATGTCCGCAAACGTGG
>JANXZI010000472.1 GCA_025355595.1 Spartobacteria bacterium | reverse complement strand
CCTGCAAGGCACCCGTCGTGCCACCCATGGCCCCGGTGCCGGGTCCGCCAACGGTGTAACCATTGTAGCCCGCCAAGCCGGTGCCGACGCCAGTCGCCGAGATGTCCGCGACTGCCCAAGGATAAACGAGCGCGTTCGGGGCGTTCCAGACGCCAGCCTGACCCGCGGCCTGAATGTTATTAGTGCTCAAACCGAGGCTGACCGCGCTGCCGATGATGTTCGTGCTGTTCACAGCGGCTCCCGCGGCATTCTGGCCGAGGTTGTCACCACGGAGGAGCGACGCGCCGCCCGCGGCGTGGTTGAAGATCGAGGTCGAGGTCGAGGCGACCTGCACGGTGATAGCCCCAACGGTCGGTGCTGAATTGAGGGTGATCGTGGAGCCGCCTAAGCCATTGGCGGGGGTGATGGAGATGGCGATGTTGTTGCCGCCCTGGCTGATAGTTTCTGAAACAGCCGTGCCACCCGTATTGCCGTTGATGACGAAGGAGCCTGCCAGGAACATACCCCGGTTGCCCGTGCGCTGACTGAGCGCTGTGACGCTGTTGTCCAAGGTCAGAGTCGTGCCCTGCCGCACGATATTCGCCTGGCTCTGCGAAGTCTGCGTGCCCGCGCCGCTGAAGGTGACGCTGCCATTTTGCAGATCAATCAATGTTTCCGCGCCGCTCGCGGTCAGGGTCAGGGAGTTTTGACCGACTTTATTGATTTGGAACGCGCCCGCGATGGCACCGCTGAGGGTGATGCCGCCATTCGCGCCTGCGATGAGGCTCGGGCCGCCGATGCTGACCGTGCCGGTCGCAAGCGTCACGGGGCCGGCGTAGGAAGCCGCAGCCGCGTTATTGTTGATCAAGTTGCCGAGCGTGTTCGCACCGGCGACGTTGGTCTGGCCTGCACCATTGAGAGTGAGGGGCTTGAGGACGATCATCGTCTGGCCGTTCAGGTCCAGAGCCGAACCGGCGGAGATACTGACAGCGTTCGCCACGCCTGCTCCGAGGGAGCCTGCGCTGCCGAGGACCAACTGCCCGCCTATGACGAAGAGCGGGCCGGTGAAGGTGTTCGTGGCATTCGAGAGCGTCAGCTTATCCGGACCGACCTTGTTCCATGTCTGGCCTGCGACGGTTTCGCCGACCACACCGCTGATGGTGATGTCGCCAAAGCCGCCGATAGCGGGGTTGTTCGCGCCGCCGCCGGAGCCGGTGATAGCCGCACCGATATTCACGTTTCCAGTAATGGTGGCCGCTGGGCCAGCCTGAGTGTTCGTGAGGGCGGCCGGGGTCGCCGAGTTCCTGAGATTGATGCCCGCGCCGTTGAGGGTGATGGTGCCGGTGACGCCGACCTGACCATTCAGGTCGAGGATGGCACCGGTGACGCCGACGGTGTCGCCGATGATCGTGGTGCCCGTCGTGAGAGCGGTGGGATCATTGAGCTGCAAGAAGCCAGCCTTCACGGTCAGGGTTCCGGTAAATCCGCCACCGTTCTTGCCGAGGATAAGGGTGCCCGCACCGGTCTTGGTCAGGCCCGCGCCGCCGTCCGACACGGAGTTCGTGACGCCGTCGCCGATTAGGTAGAGGCTGCCGGTGTTCGTATTGACGATGTTGCCAGCGCCCGTGACCGTGGTCGTGCCGATGATGCCGAAGAAGCCGCTGCCCAGTGCATTATTGACGGTCAAAGTCGAGCCGCCTGTCGAGCTACCGAGAGCAAGCGAGTTGTAGGTCGTGTTGTAATCCGAGCCACCTACAGTCGTCGAGCCGCCCTGTGCCATATCCACCGTGGCAGTGATGGCGTCGGCGATGGTCATCGCGCTGTTGATCTGCGCGGCATTCAGGTAGCCATTGGCCGCATTCGCGATGCCTGCCGTGTTGTAAAACAGATTGGCCATGCTGATGACCTGCAATCCCGTCCCCGGAGTGCCCGCGGTATCCGCACCGCTGTAATAGACCGCAGCACCCGAGCCGCCACCGCCATTGGCATGACGCATCACGAGCAAATGGTTGCTGTTTGCGGCGAGATTGACCGTGCCGTACGTAAGCGTGCCGCCGACATAGCCGCCCCCAGGAGAAGCGTTGATGCCATCCCCCAAATGGATCTGCATGCCGTCCACGACAAGTTCCATATTGTCATCGCGGTTGATGCCGAAGGTGTAGTTGCCTCCCGTGGTGATATGGAGCAAGCCGTTGTAGGTTTCTATGTCATTGCCCTGCTGACCTCCGCTTCCAACGACGACCGCGGGATGGTTGCTGATATTGTTGTCGCCGAATTGGATGCCGCCCACGGTGGCCGCACCGGTGATGCCACTCGCATTGACCGCATTGAGGCCCGGAGGACCCCCCGCGAACTGACTGTAGTGACCCGTCACACCGCCCGCGGTGTAGCCGGTGGTGCTCAGGAGATTCGTGAGCGGATTGATCTGGAGCGTAGTGCCCGTGGTGGTGAAGGCTGTCGCCCCTGCGCCGAAGGGCTGCGAGACTGCATTTGCCTGCGGGGCGACCACCAGGGTGCCAGTGACGGTCGTGGCACCGCTGAAGGTATTCGTGCCGCTGAAAACGAGGGTGCCTGTGCCGAGGTTGACGGGCTTGGTGGCGTCGCTGAAGCCGCCGGGCAGGATGAGGGTGAGGCCGGAGTTGACGTTGAAGGTCGTCGGCCCAACCGCGCTGCCGATGGCGGTGCTGTTGAACTGGAGCTTGGCGCTATTGGCACCAGTCACGTTCAGGATCGTGGTCGGGGCTGCACCGCCGGGGGTGAAGCCGGTGTAGGCCAGCGTACCGAGGCTCATGATGGCACCAGTGCCTGGGCCGCCGTTGTTGCTCACGTCAATGTATGCATTGGCCAGCGCCGTATTGATCGTGATGTTGTTGGTTCCGCCGTTGCTGCCGAAGTTGGTCTGCGAAAAGCTGCTCTTCAAGGAGAGCACGCCGCTATTGATGGTGACCGTGCCGCTGCCGAATCCGCCTGCGCTCAGCGTGCCCGCGGTGGCTTGCAAGGTGCCTGCATTCAGGGTGACGCCGCCCGCGAAGCTGTTGTTATTTGCGAAAACGAGGGTTCCCAAGCCGGTCTTGATGATGCCCGTGGCGGCACCGCTCACGGCACCGCCGAGGGTGGCGGTCATGTTCGGGGCGTTGACATTGATGGTCGGGTTGGCGGACACCGCGAAGGCGGTCTTGGGTCCACCGAGGACCACGCTGGCAGCAGCGGTGGACGGAGCGTCAAAGTTGAAGTTGCCGGTCGCATTCACCGGGTTTGCGACGGTGAAAGCACCGGTGCTCAGGATGGTGCTGGCCGCACCGATGGTCAGCGTGCCGCTGCCCAAGGGGCCGAATGTGGCGGTGCCGATGGAGTCATTGAGGCTGCTTACCGCAACGGTCAGGTTCGTGCCGCCCGCGAGATTGATGCCGCCGGAGAAGTTGCTGAGGCCGCTGAGTTGCAGGTTGCCGCCGCC
>JANXZI010000451.1 GCA_025355595.1 Spartobacteria bacterium | reverse complement strand
TGCGGACGGTGTGGTTCTTGAAGCGATACGTCGTGATACCGGGCGTGGCCGATTCTGATTTCGGATCGGCGAGCAGCGTGCGGATGCTCTTTCCCTCGACGTGCTGCGGCACGGCGATGCCCGCGAGATCGCAGAGCGTCGGGTAGATCGTCATGAAGTCCACGGTGCGTTCGCACACGCTGCCGGGCTTCGTCATGCCGGGCACGACCCAGATGAGCGGTGAGCGCGTGGCTTCCTCCCACAGTGCAAATTTCCGCCAGTGGTGTTTCTCGCCGAGGTGCCAGCCGTGGTCGCACCAGAAACAGATGATCGTGTTGTCGCGGTACTCGGATTTTTCCAGCGCATCGAGCAGGCGGCCGATGTTCATGTCGGTGTAGGCGATGGCCGCGAGGTAGCCCTGCACGGCTTCCTTCCAGCGGCCGGACTTCAGCATCGCGGCGTGGTCGCCCTCGGGCTTCGCCATTTTCACACCGGCGGGCGGGATGTCGTCGAGGTCGTTTTCGAGATACGGCGGCAGCACGATTTTGTCCGTGGGGAACAGGTCGTAATATTTCTGCGGCACGTTCCAGGGCATGTGCGGCTTGTGCAGGCCGACGGCGAGGAAGAACGGCTTGTCGTGCTTTTTCCCGAGCTGCGCGATGCCGTAATCGGTGATGCCGTAGTCGGGCAAAGCGGAGTCTGCGCAGTCGAGCAGCGCAAATTTGATCCCACCCACGCCATCGCCTTTCGCCTTCGCCGAAAGTTTCGCCGCGCCTTTGCCGCCGCCCTCGTTCGCGAGGTAGTCGTCCCAGTCGCCCACGCGCTTGTAGGCCTCGTGGTAGATTTTTCCAGCACCGCCCACGAAGTATCCCGCGCCGCGGAACTGATGGGTGAGCGTGAGCGGCTCCGGGATCACCGTGCGCCAGTCGTTGTTGTTCTCATACACGCCGCTCGTGAAGGGCCTCAGCCCGCTCATGAGTGCCGCGCGCGAGGGATTGCACACCGGCGCGGCGCAGTAGCTGTGCGTGAAAGCGAGGCCCATCTTCGCGAGGCGATCAATGTTGGGCGTCTTCGTCTGCGGATTGTGTCCAAGATACCCGACCCAGTCGCGCAGATCGTCCACGGCGATAAAGAGGACATTTGGCTTCTTCGCATCCGCGGCGCGACCCGGCGCGCAGAGGAGGAGCGAGAGGAAAAAAACAGCGAGACTGATGGGGTGGGTTTTCATGGGAGACGACTGCAATTTGAACAGCAGGGACTTGCCGGATTCGGACAATAGGCGCGCACACTTTCCCGCGGCGAAATGAGTGGTGTGTATCGGGTAGGGTAGGCGTCCCGCCTGCCGTGCAGCGCGTCCCGCGTAGCACCCGGCAGACGATCCGAGGCAGTGAGTCTGTCTGTTGGCGTCCGTGTGGATTCCGCGGGACGTGAAATACGGCAGGCAGGACTCCTACCCGACCCAAGGCACGCCTTCCCGCATCCGTGCGGACCGCTAAGTCATGATCGCCTTCACGACATTGCCCTCGATGTCCGTGAGGCGGAAGTCGCGGCCTGCGTAGTTGAAGGTGAGCTTTTCGTGGTTGAGTCCGAGCAGCGCGAGGATCGTCGCGTGCAGATCGTGGATCTGCACCTTGTTCTCCACGGCCTCGTAGCCGTAATCATCCGTCTGGCCGTAGCTCATGCCGCCGCGTACTCCGCCGCCGGCCATCCAGAGCGTGAAGCCCTTGTTGTTATGGTCGCGTCCGTCGCCGCCCTGCGCGTGCGGTGTGCGGCCAAATTCTCCGCTCCACACGACGAGCGTGTCCTTCAAAAGTCCGCGCTGTTTGAGGTCTGTGAGCAGGCCCGCGATCGGGAGATCCACGGAGGTGCAATTCGCCTGGAGCGCATTGCTGAGGTTGAAATGCTGGTCCCAGTTGCCATGGTTGATCTCGACAAAGCGCACGCCGGCCTCGATGAATTTTCGCGCGAGCAGACACTTCCGGCCCATGTCATCCGTGCCCCCGCCGCCGGGACCGCCGCCTGCAAAAAATCCGCCGCCGCCACGGCTCGTGGCGCCGATGCCGTAGAGTTTCTTTGTCGCCTCGGATTCCTTCTCGATGTCCATCACGGCGGGCATCTGGCTCTGCATTTTGAATGCGAGTTCGTAGCTCTCGATCACGCCCTCGACTTCGGGATTGTATTTGTCGCGGCGGAGCGCCTCGCGGTTCAAAGTTTGGATCAGTTCAAGTTCCGCGCGCTGCGCCGTCGGGCCGAGCATGGTCTGGATGTTGCGCACCTGCGCGCCCGCGACCGAGCGGTTGTCCGAGCCGATCTTCGTGGC
>JANXZI010000443.1 GCA_025355595.1 Spartobacteria bacterium | reverse complement strand
GTGAAGGCCACCGTGATCATGATGAGGCCCGACACGGGCGAAATCCTCGCGATCGCCAACCGCCCCGGCTACGATCCAAACAACGCGAAGGATGCCAAGCCGGAGGAGCGCTTTAATAACGCCATCGCGGGCACCGTCGAGCCCGGCTCGACATTCAAGATGGTGACGTGCGCCGGCTCGCTCAACTACCGCTTCACCACGCCAAACACCCTTGTCAATTGCTCGGGCCCCTGGTCGTACGGCGGCCTCGTCCTCCACGATCATCACCCTTACGGCATGCTGACCGTCACGCAAATCATCGAGAAATCCTCGAACATCGGTGCGGCGCGGCTCGCCCTGCAGATCGGCCCGGAGCGCTTCTATAACTGGGTGCGGAATTTCGGCTTCGGCCAGCAGACGAACGTCGCGCTGCCCGGCGAAAGCGTCGGCATCCTACACCCGCGCACGACATGGAAGCCCGCCTCGATCACCCGCATCGCGATGGGGCACGAGGTCGCCGCCACGCCGCTGCAGATCATCACCGCCACCTGTGCCATCGCGAATGGCGGCAAGCTGATGATGCCGCAGCTCATCAAGGAAATCCGCAGCGAAAGCGGCGCGCTTCTTTCAGATTACGGGCCCACGGAAGTCCGCCGCGTGGTCAGTGATAAGACGGCGGGAGATGTCCGTGATGCGCTGGTCAAGGTGACCGGCAAACAGGGCACGGCGAAGCTCGCGCACATCCCCGGCTACAACACCGCGGGCAAGACCGGCACCGCGCAGAAACTGGTGGCTGATCCGAAAACGGGGAAGCTGAACTACTCGCACGAGAAGCACGTGACCTCGTTCGTCGGCTTTGTCCCTGCGGAAAAGCCCGCGTTCTGCCTGCTCATCATCATAGACGAGGCGAAGGTGTCGGGGCATGAGGACGTCGGCGGTCTCGTCGCCGCGCCCATCTTCCGCGTCATCGCGGAGCGCTCGCTCGCCTACCTCGGCGTCGCGCCCGATCCCGTGCTGCTCCAGCAGGAGAAAAATCTAAACCTGATCCTTGCCAAGGCAGGACGAAACTGAGCGATGAATCTCGAAATCCTCCTCAAAGCGATCCGGCCAGTGAAACTGAGCGGTTCGCTGGACCGCGACATCACCGCGATCTGCTACGACTCACGCAAAGTCGTGGAAGGCGCGCTCTTCGTCGCGCTGCCGGGGGAAAAGGCGGATGGCACGGAGTTCATTGACTCCGCGATCGATCGCGGTGCCGCAGCCATCGTGAGTGAAAAGCCCGGGCTGAGCACGCGCGCCGCGGGCATCGAGGTCACAAATGCACGGCACGCACTCGCGGATCTTGCCGCCACCTTTTTCCGCCAGCCTTCGCAGAAACTGAAAGTCGTCGGCGTTACCGGCACGAATGGGAAGACCACGACCACCTTTCTCATCAAGCATATCCTCGACTCGGAATTCCTCCGCTGCGGACTCATCGGCACCGTGCGCTACGTCGTCGGCGAACGCGAACTGCCCGCGACGCGCACGACGCCGGAATCCGCCGACGTGCATGAGCTGCTCTGGCAGATGCGTTCCGCGGGATGCAAGAGCTGCGCGATGGAAGTCAGCTCGCACGCGCTCGCGCAGGATCGCGTGCGCGGCGTGGAATTCGACGTGGGCGTCTTCACAAATCTCACGCAGGATCACCTCGATTTTCACCGCACGATGGAGGCGTACTTCGAGACGAAGGCCAGCCTCTTCTCCGGCATCCGCGATCAGCAGAAGAAAAAGGGACGGGCTATTTTCAACAGCGATGATCGCTTCGGCGCGCAGCTCGCTGATCGCTTCTCGCGCGACATGGAAGTGATCACCTACGGCGTGGGCCGCAGCGCGCAATTCCGCGCGAGCGACGTGAAGATGGATTTCAGCGGAACGACCTTTCAGCTTGAGGCGGTCGGCAAGAGCTACCTCGTCCGCATGCCGCACATCGGCATGTTCAATGTTTATAATTCGCTCGCGGCGATCGCCACCGCGCACGCGCTCGGCGTGCCGGTGCGGAATGCCGTGCAGTCGCTCGCCGCCGCACCCGCGGTGCCCGGACGCCTGCAGGCGGTCGTGGCGCAGAAGCCGTTCCGCGTCTTCGTGGACTACGCGCACTCGGACGACGCGCTCACGAATGTGCTGCGGACACTGCGCGAGCTGAATCCCGCGCGCCTCATCGTGGTCTTCGGCTGCGGCGGAAACCGCGACCGCGCGAAGCGCCCGAAGATGGCCGCCGCCGTGGATGCGCTCGCCGATCACGCCATCGTGACGAGTGACAATCCGCGCAAGGAGGATCCCATCGCGATCATCGAGGACATCAAGCCCGGCTTCCGCCGGCTCAGGCCCGAGTGCGTGCCGGATCGCAAGGAGGCAATCTTCCACGCCATCGCCATGGCCCAGCCGCGCGACATCATCCTCCTCGCGGGCAAGGGGCACGAGAGCTACCAGGAATTTGCAGACCACACGCTGCCGTTCGACGACGCCGCGATCGCCGCGAGCGCACTGGGCTCGCGCTCGGAAATCGAATCGCCTTCACTGCGCCCGCGCAATCCGCGCGACCACTCGGAAGGACGCCCGCTGGATGCGGAAGAAAGACGACGACGCAGGGAGGAACGCAACTCGTGAACGCCACGCCGCTTTCCCAAATCGCCGCGTGGGCCGGGGGACGGCTCGTCGGCGGGAATCCCGCACAGACGATCACCACCGTCTCCTCGGATTCGCGAGCGCTGAAGCCCGGCGATCTCTTCATCGCGATCCGCGGTGACAAATTTGACGGCCATCATTTTCTCGCCGACGCCGCCCGCCTCGGCGCCGCGGGCGCTATTGTCGAGCAGGAAACGCAGGGACTGCCCGAGTCGTTCGCGCTCATCGTCGTCACCGACTCCGTGCGCGGTCTCCAGTCGCTCGCGAGTGCGTACCGCACGACGCTACGCCTTACTTCGGTGTGTATCACCGGCAGCGCGGGCAAGACTTCCACCAAGGACCTCTGCGCGTCTGTCCTCGCGCAGCGCTTCAACGTCACGCGCACCGCGGGAAATCTGAACAACCACCTCGGCCTGCCGTTTTCGATCCTCCGTGCGGACAGCACGCACGATGTCGGTGTCTTTGAAATCGGCATGAATCACGCGGGCGAGATCGCACCGCTCGCCGCCATCGCGCGTCCGGACATTGCCATCATCACCAATGTCGGCGTCGCGCACATCGAGTTCCTCGGCACGCGCGAGGCCATCGCGCAGGAAAAGGCCACGCTCGCTGAGGCCGTGCGCGAAAATGGCACCGTCATCCTGAATGCCGACGACGAGTTCACTCCTTTCATCGCGAGCCGGACGCGCGCGCGTGTGACGACCGCCGGCCTGCTCGGCGGCGATGTGCGCGCAACGGAACTCGAACACCTTTCCACGGGAACCAGGTTCCGCCTCCACTCCACTGGGCAGTGTGTGGAGGCGGACCTGCCCGTGCCTGGCGAGCACATGGTGCGCAACGCCCTGCTCGCCTGCGCCGCCGGACTTTCGCTCGGACTTTCGCTCGATGAATGCGTCGCCGGCCTTCGGTCAGTGGACCTCACCGCAGGCCGCCTCACGCAGAAAACGATCGGCGGCATTCGCATCCTCGACGACACGTACAACGCAAATCCCGACAGCATGAGCGCCGCGCTCATGACTCTCGCACGCATGCCCGGCGCAGGCCGCCGCATCGCCGTGCTCGGCGGCATGGGCGAACTGGGAAAAGAGAGCGAGCGTGGACACCGCAGCGTCGGCGAAGTCGCAGGCCGCGAAAACATCAGCTGCGTGATCACTGTCGGCGAAAGTGCGCGCTGGATCGCGGAGGCCGCGGAAAATTCCGGCGTGCGCGAAGTGATCCGCACCGCGGACACCGACGAAGCCGCACGCACACTGCGCGGCCTCGCGCAGCCCGGTGACACCGTGCTCGTGAAGGCCAGCCGCTCCGCTCGGCTTGAGCGCATCGTGCAGGCGATGGAAGGGAGGAGCTGCTGATGCTCTACTATCTCGACCGGCTTTCTGATCCGCTTTATTGGGATCCCACCGGCAAGACCACGGCATTGCCTTACGAGTGGCTGAAAGGGTTCAACGTCTTCCAATACGTCACCTTCCGCGCAGTCGGCGCGGCTCTCTTTGCCTTCGTCCTCTCGCTGGCGCTCGGCAATTTCACCATCCGCAAACTTCTTTCGCTCAAACTGGGCCAGCCGATCCGCACCGCTGAAGAAGTCCACCAGCTCGCCGAACTCCACGGGCAGAAGGTCGGCACGCCGACAATGGGCGGCATCCTGCTCCTCGGCACGACCGTCGTCTCCACACTGCTCTGGGCGCGGCCGGACAACTCGTTCGTTTGGCTCGTGCTCGGCGCAATGCTCGCCGCGGGCGCGCTCGGTTTTGCCGACGATTACCTGAAGGTCTCGAAGAAAAATTCCGCCGGCGTGAGCGAGCGGACGAAGATTATCGTGCAGCTCCTCATCGCGGTGGGAGTCACCTATTTTTTCCTCACGAGTCCCAAGCTCGAGGTTCAGGCGAAGGAACTCTTCGTTCCGTTTTACAAAAAAATGCTCGTCTCGAACATGGGCATCTTTGTGACGTTCATCTTCTTCGCGGCGATCATCCTCGGGACGTCGAACGCCGTGAATCTCACGGACGGGCTCGACGGGCTCGCCACGGGCTGCACGCTCACCGTCACGTTCACCTATGCGGTGCTCGCCTACATCGCCGGCCATCATGTCATCGCCGATTATCTCAAGGTGCCTTTTTATCCGCAAGCAGGCGAACTCGCCGTCTTCTGCATGGCGCTGGCGGGCGCGTCGCTCGGCTTCCTGTGGTTCAACGCGCACCCGGCAAAAATGTTCATGGGCGACACCGGCTCGCTCGCGATCGGCGGTGCGATCGGCACCGTCGCGATCTGCGTGAAGCAGGAGCTGCTGTTGCTCATCGTCGGCGGCGTGTTTGTCGTCGAGGCGGCATCGGTGCTCATCCAGCGGTTCTATTTCAAATTCACGAAACGCAAGTATGGCCAGGGCCGCCGCGTCTTCCGCATGGCACCGCTGCACCATCACTTCGAGCTCTCGGGCGTGAAGGAGACCGCGGTCGTCACGCGCTTCTGGATCGTCTCATTCATCTGCGCCCTGCTCGGGCTCGCCACCCTGAAGCTCCGATGAAAATGAAGATCAAAGGCCAGCACATCGCAGTCCTCGGCGCCGGCGAAAGCGGCGGCGCGGCCGCACGCCTGCTGCTCGCGGAAGGCGCGCGCGTGACCGTGCTCGACAGCGGCAGCGCCGATGCGCTGCGGGAAAAAATCACGGCGCTGCAGAAAGACGGCGCAAACGTGATCGCAGGTGCGGCGGCGGATGACGACAAGGGCGATTACGAATTCGCAGTGCTCAGTCCAGGCATCGATCCTGCGACGGTGCTGGTGAAAAACTTCATCGCCCGTGGCGTCGCGATCACCGGCGAACTCAAACTCGCCT
The DNA here is from genome assembly GCA_025355595.1 of Spartobacteria bacterium. Lineage (GTDB taxonomy): Bacteria > Verrucomicrobiota > Verrucomicrobiia > Chthoniobacterales > Chthoniobacteraceae > SXWH01. The sequence goes on along the minus strand of JANXZI010000443.1, from coordinate 5,861 downwards.
TCGTGCTCTGCGCGCGCCCGGTCATCGCGATCACCGGCACGAACGGGAAGACTACGACCACCCAGCTCATCGAAAAAATGCTCCTCGGCTGCGGTGTGACGACCGTCGCGTGCGGCAACATCGGCCCCGCGTTTTCCGCGAAGGTTCGCGAGGGGCGCGCGATGGATGTGCTGACCGTCGAGGTCAGCAGCTTTCAGCTCGAGGAGATCAAAACCTTCCGCCCGACCGTCGCCGTGTGGCTCGGCTTCGCGCCCGATCATCTCGATCGCTACCCGACGCTTCAGTCGTATTTCGACGCGAAGGCGCGCATCTTTGAAAACCAGACCGCGGACGACTGGGCCGTGGTGAACCTCCGTGACAAACTCCCGCCGCTGAAGGCGCGGCGGATCACGTTCAGCGCGTACGAGCGTGGCGGCGACTTCGAGCTGCGCGACGGCGTCATCCATTTCCAAGGCAAGCCCGTGCTGAAGATGAGCGACACGAATCTGCGCGGATCGCACAACGCGGAGAACCTCATGGCCACGCTCGCGGTCGGCCTCACGCGGGGGCTCGACTTTGCACACATGCTCCCGCCGCTGCGCGCATATCAGGCACTGCCGCACCGCTGCGAACTTATCCGCACGCTCGACGGCGTGGACTACGTGAACGACAGCAAGGCCACGAACCTTGACTCGCTCGAAAAGGCGCTCGCGGGCGAGACACGCAAGGTCGTGCTCATCGCAGGCGGCAAGGACAAGGGCTTTGAATTCGACAGCGTGACCGATCTCGTCGCGGAGAAATGCCGCTGTGCCGTGCTGCTCGGCGACATGGCCTCGCGCATCGAGCGCCTGTGGTCGCCCCGCGTGCCGTGCGTGAACGCCGGGCGCTCGCTCGAGAATGCGCTGCACACCGCGCGCTCGCAGGCGCACCGCGGCGACATCGTCCTCTTCAGTCCCGGCACGTCGTCGTTCGACATGTTCCGCAATTACGCGGAACGCGGGAACCAGTTTCGCCAGCTCGTCCAGTCACTCACTCCAAAACAATCCCAGCCATGAAAAATCCCATGCAGAAACTCCGCCGCTTCTTCGTCCGCAGCCGGACGTTCAACGCCTCCGCCGCGCGGGCCACGACCCAGGCACCGGCCGACGACGAGGGCGACGGCACAAGGCTCTCCGGCGCCTTCATCGTCGTGCTCGTGCTGCACGTCATCGCGGTCGTGGGCGTGTTCGCCTTCGCGCGGATCAAGGAAAACCGGAAGGCGAATTCACCGCTGGGCAACACCACACAGACGGCCGCGCCGAAGACGCCGCCTGCGAAACCTCCGGCGGCCAAACCACCCGCTGCGAAGCCACTCGTGCCTGCTGCGGCATCCATCGTCGCGACAAATTCGACCGTCACACCGCGTACCACGCCGAAGCCCACGAACACCGTGCAGGCCACGCCCACGCCTGCCGAGAAGCCACCGCAGACCACCGCACAGAAGGCCTCGCCCACACCGGCCAAGAAGGAAACGTCGAAGACCTACATCGTGAAGAAAAACGAGACGGCGATGAAAATCGCGCGCGACCACGGCTGCTCCTACGAGGAGTTGCTGAAACTGAACAGCATCAAGGATCCGAAAAAGATCCAATCCGGTCAGGTGCTGAAACTCCCGGTGAAAAACGGCTGAGCAGTCTTCCGAAATGCAAAAGCGCTTCGTCGTCTTCAACGTCTTCCTCCTCGTGATCGCGGTCGCCGCGCTCATCACGGTCGGAGTCGTCATGCTCACGAGCACCGGCGCGTTCGCACAGGACAACAAAGGCGATCCCAACTACTACTTTTCGCGGCAGCTCATGTGGCTGTGCATCGGCGCGGGCGCGGGTGTGCTGGCCTCGCTGATTGACTACCGCTGGATGGAGAAGCGCTGGTGGATCCTCTACGTGCTCGCTGCTGCGCTGCTCCTGTTCTGCCTGCTGAAAGGGAAGCGCATCAACGGATCGCGCCGCTGGATCGGCATCGGGAGCTTCACACTGCAGCCTTCGGAATTCGCCAAGCTCGCGGTGCTCGTCACGCTCGCGTGGTGGTACTCGCGCGAAAAAATGCAGCCGCGCGAATTCCTCCGCGGCTTTGTGTACCCGCTGGGGATCGTCCTCGTCCTCGTCGGCCTCATCGTGCCCGAGGTGGACCTCGGCACCTCGACGCTGCTGCTCTGCACGACGATGGTGCTCATGTTTGTCGCCGGTGCGCGCACACCGTTCCTCGGCCTCTGCGCGGCCTTGGTCGTCGGTGCGCTCGCGCTCGCGATCTGGCTCATGCCACAGCGGCTGGACCGGCTTATGGCCTTCCTCCATCCCGATGATCCGAGATACGCGAAGGAAGTTTACCAGCAGGCGCACGGCCTCCTCGCCTTCGGCTCCGGCGGCTTCTCCGGGCTCGGGCTCGGCAACGGCCGCGAGAAACATTCCTACCTGCCGTACGCGCACACGGACTTCATCCTGCCGGCTGCCGGCGAGGAACTCGGCCTCGTCTGCACGCTCCTCATCGTGCTCTGCTTTCTCATCGTCCTCGTGAGCGGCACGGTGATCGCGCTGCGGGCGAGCGATCGCTTCGGGCGTCTGCTCGGCGTCGGGATCGTGATGCTCCTCGCGCTTCAGGCGGCGATGAATATCGGAGTGACCACGATGCTGCTGCCGAACAAGGGGCTGCCGCTACCCTTCATCAGCTACGGCGGATCGAGCCTCGCATTCTGCCTCGCGAGCATCGGCATCCTCGTGAGCATCTACCGTCGCGGCTTCGGCGAGAAACCCGATCCGGATGGGGTCAGTTTTGAAGTCCGTCTGCGCGGGCGCAAGACGCCACGCATTTGATCCATGAAAAACAAAGACCGCCGCACGCATCGCAAGCCGTCGAGTGAAGCCGCCGCACAGGGGAGCGCGCCCATGCTGCGCTGGAATCCCGCGGCCGGCGGGCTGCCAGGCGTGCCGTTCCAGAGTCCCATCGCCAATGTGCTCACGGTCAGTTCACCGCTCCGCCCGTCGCGCGCCGCATGAAATTTGTCATCGCAGCAGGAGGCACCGGAGGACACCTCTTTCCGGGTCTCGCCGTCGGCGAGATCCTGCTCGCGCGCGGACACGAGGTGATGCTGCTGATTTCGGAAAAGGAAATTGACGCGACCGCCACGCAGGGGCGGAAGGAATTCCGCATCGAAAAAGTCGGGGGCATCGGGATGCCGAAACTTTTCTCGCCCGCGATCTTCGGCTTTGCGTTCCGGTTTTGGAAAGGGCTTCGGCGGTGCAAGGCGCTCTTCCGCGAGTGGCAGCCCGCGGCAGTGCTCGGCATGGGCGGGTTCACTTCGACCGCACCGATCTTCGCGGGACGCTCGCGGAAAATTCCGACATTCGTGCATGAGTCGAACGCGATTCCCGGTCGTGCGAACAAAGTGAATGCACGCTACGTCACGAAGGTGCTGCTCGGCTTCGCGGAATGTGCGCGCCATTTTCCGAAGGCAAAATGCGAAGTGACCGGAACGCCGCTCCGCTCCGCACTCACGGCCACGGTGGACAAGACGGCGGCGCTCGCGGCATTTGGACTGAGGCCCGGACGCACGACACTGCTCGTGATGGGCGGCAGTCAGGGCGCGCGTGGGATCAACTCCGCCATCGGCGGCGCTGCGGCAAAATTGAAGGCGCTCTCGTGGCAGATCATCCACCTCGCCGGCGCGCAGGACGAAAAGGAGATGCGCGAAACCTACCAACGCGAGGGCGTGCCCGCGGCGGTCGCGGCATTCCATCACAAGATGGAAGAGGCGTACGGCGCGGCGGACCTCGCCATCGCGCGCAGCGGGGCGGCGAGCCTCGCGGAGCTTTCGCACTTCGGCCTGCCTTCGATTCTCATCCCCTTCCCGTTCGCCGCGGATGATCATCAGACGGCGAACGCGAACATCTTTGCAAACGCCGGTGCCGGTGTGCTGATGACGGAATCCGATGCGACGCCGGATGCGCTCGCGGAAAAAATCTCCGCGCTGATCGCGGACCCTGCGCGTCTCGCGACGATGTCGCAGCGCAGCCGCACGCTCGCGCCGGACGGGGCAGCCGAGCGCGTCGCCGATGTCGTCCTGAATTCCTGCAAGCCCGCCCTGTGAACATGCGCCGCAATTTTCCAACCAACGAATGCCAGCGGAATCCGAGAGGCGTGCATCGGGGTAGCGCGGGCGTCCTCGCCTGCTGTGTTCCGCATCCTGCGGAACACACCCGGGCGTCGAGCGGCGTTCGTTCACAAGCTGACGTCCGATGTGCGACGCAGGATGCGTCGCACGGCAGGCGGGACGCCCGCGCTACCCGAGGCATGCCGTCCTGCTTTCCACGCATTCGTTTCCGATAACCCGTGATCCTACCGATGAAAACAGCCCACCGAATCGCATTCACCCTCGTGCTCGTCCTCGCGACGGCGCACTCTGCGCGCGCGGATTTTCTCGAACTGAGAATTCGCGAGGCCACAGCCGAGCATGTCTGGCTGTGGGTCTTCGCGATCTTCGCGGCGGTCATCTTTTTCACCTTGCGCGCGTCGCGCAGCACGGGAGGCCACGGCCGCTGAACATGGACGGAGCACAGCTCGCGAAATTCCTCACCGGAGGCGGACGCCGCGTTCATCTGATCGGCGTCGCGGGCTCCGGCATGAGCGGAATCGCGGGACTGTGCCTCGCGCTCGGCCATCGTGTGAGCGGAAGCGACAAGGCCACGACTGAGGAGACGGCGCGCCTGCGCACGCTCGGCCTCGATTTTTCCTCGCCGTCAAATCCCGAAAAAGTCCGCGACGCGGAGCTGGTGATCTATTCCTCGGCGATCAAGCCCGCGCACCCCGACTACGAGTGCGCGGTGAAAGTCGGCGTGCCGCTCGTGCGCCGGGCGGAGGCGCTCGCGGCGATCATGCGGCAGAAAAAGGGGATCGTCGTCGCGGGGATGCACGGCAAGACGACGACCAGCGCGATGGGCGCGCATGTGCTGCGCGCGGCGGTGCTGCATCCGTCGCACTACGTCGGCGCGGAGATTCCGATCCTCGGCGTGAACGCGCTGTGGGACGCGGCGGGCGAGTGGTTCGTTGCGGAGGCGGATGAGAGCGACGGGACAATCGTGAACTATCACCCGGAGCACTCGATCATCCTGAACATCGAGGAGGAACACTTGGATTTTTACGCGGACCTCGCGCACATCGAACGCGTGTTTGCGCAACTGCTCTCGCAGACGGCAGGCAGCGTGTTTTTCTGCGCGGACGACAAGCACGCCGCGCGTATCTGCTCTGCGCACCCACGCGGGATTTCGTACGGCGCGGTGGCTGGCGCGGACTACCGCTTCGAGGACGTGCATCCGAAAGATTTCCAGACGCACTTCGTCGCCACGCGGCGCGGCGAGATGCTCGGTGCGGTCACACTGAATGTCCCCGGACGCCACAACGTGAGCAATGCGACGAGCGTGATCGCGCTCGCGACGGAACTCGGCGTGCCGTTTCCAAAAATCGCCGAGGCGCTCGAATCGTTTCGTGGCGCGCGGCGGCGATTTGAGATCAAGCACCGCTCGGAGCGCTTCATGATCGTGGACGATTACGGGCATCACCCGAGCGAAATCCGTGCGACACTCGCGACCGCGCGTGGCACGGGGCGCAAGCGCGTCCTCACGATGTTCCAGCCGCACCGCTACACGCGCACGCAGGCGCTGCGCGACGAGTTTGGCCGCGCATTTGAGGACACGGATGTGCTCGTGGTGGCGGACATTTATCCCGCGAGCGAACCGCCGATTCCCGGCGTGACCGGGCAGACCATTGCGGATGCGATCGCGGAGAAGACCGGGCAGGAGGGCGTGAGCTTCCAGCCGGATCGGAGAAGGATCGCCTTCGACATCGGGCGCATG
>JANXZI010000438.1 GCA_025355595.1 Spartobacteria bacterium | reverse complement strand
CAGCGCCGCGCGCAGCGGTGCCGCTGCGGGATCGGCCTCGATCTGCTTTTCAAACAGCGCGGAGACTCGCAGTGAAAAACGTCCGGCGATTTCCCCGAGGTGCGTGAGATCATTCGCGGCGCGCACCTGATCCTCGGTGCCGGCAAATTGCCGTCGCGCGAGTTCCTGTGCGGGCTCGACGATCTCCGCACGCAGTCGCGCAAGATCATCGCTGCCGGGCGCGGCCTTCGTGAGCACCGTGACCGCCTCGGCAGATTTCGCGGCGAATTCCGTCGAGAGTTTGCGCCACACTTCGTCGGTGAGATTTTCCGGCGGTGGAAGTCGGTCGGCGATGCCGCGCGCGTCGGCGAGCGCGGCGGCAGCGCTCGGAAGATCGAGCGGCACGGTCGCGCCATCGAGCAGGCCGAGCCTGCGCGCGAGCGTGATTTTTCTCCCTGCGTCCATCGCGGGATCGGTGAGCTGCATGGACTCCGAGGCATCAATGCACAGGAAGAGTCGCGCGAGCTGGCCGATGACTTTGCGATGATGCAGCACCGGGCCGCTGAGCATGATGACGATCATCACGACCGCGAGCGCGCGCAGCGTCGGCAGGCAGAGGCGCACCCAGCGGTTGTGCGAATGCGTGTCGCGCCGGTAGAGCAGCCACGCGATGACGCCGAGCAGCAGCGCGACGCCGACGCCGGCAAACCACGGCCAGTCGCCGGTCCATCGGAGTGTCGTGGTGACGTGCTCCTGCCTCATCGCACGCCCTCCTTCGGAGCGCCAACGGCGCGCAAACAAGCCAGCCCAGGGCAACGCCCTGGGTAATCGGCAAACAAAGAACCAAAGCCCTGAAAGGGCGGCACCATGCTGTCACGCCCTTTCAGGGCTTTGTCCTTTTTGTTCTGCCAACCCAGGGCGTTGCCCTGGGCTGGCATGTTGCCGGGCCTTTGGCCCTGAGCGGCAGCGTCGGGTGCGATGCCGCGAAGACTCCATCGCTTCATCACAATGTTCATCGCGCGGCCTCCATCTCACGCTTCAGATCCTTTGCGAGCGATGCGTTCACCGCGGCGCCGCGGCTGCGGGCAAACATGCGCTGCAGGATCAGCTCGAGGAAGATGAACACGAGGAGCGCGAGGAGCACCCATTTCCAAAGCTCCTCGCCGAAGCGCTGGCGGTGCTCATTTTCGCGGAACTCGGCGGCGGAATGCACGACAGCGAGCGAGTGCGCCTTGGCAAATTCGGCGATCTCCGTGTCGGCGAGACGCGCGAGATCGGACTCGCGGCGATCCGCATTCACGACGTAGTGCAGCGGCAGCCCGCCCGGAGGCTGGAGCGTGTAGAGGCCGGGCTGGTAGAGCGGCGCGGTCTCGACGACGCCGCGCTCGTCCTTTTTCACGATGGGCATCTCGATCGCAGTGCCGTCCGGCCCGGTGAGCAGCGCCTTTTTTCCGGCTGCGGTGACGGGCAGGAATGAGACGAGCGAGCGGCCGACATCGAGGTTGCGCGGCGGGTTCACCGTCGAGGCCAGATGCACGCAGAGGCGCTGCACGAGCGGGAGGTAAAATGGACGCGCGGGGAGATTGCCCCAGTCCGCATCCGCGGCGGTCGAGCACGCGATCACGCGGCCTCGCCCGACGGCACGCTCGACGAGAAATGGATCGCCGCTATCGAGCCGTGCGAGCACGACGGGGTCATTCGGATCGCCGCTGCTCGCGGGCGATTTCATTTTGAACCACACCTTGATTGCGGCCTCGGTCATCGAGCCGTTGCGAGGGTCGTTGAAGATTTCGAGCGCGGGATTTTCAAAGCGCTGCGCAGCGACGCCGGTGCCCTGCGCAGCGTCCTTCAGCTCGCCGGAGATGCCCGTGAGCGGGACGGGTGCGAGCGAGGCGAAGGGGCCGTTCCACCACGCGACATCGGTGCGGTCCCCGGGGAAGACGAGCAGGCCGCCTCCGTTTTTTACGAAGTCCTCGAGTACGCGCAACTGCTCGGGCGTGAGCTTGCGCACATTTGCGAGCACGACGGCGGCGGAGTCGGCGAGATTTTTTGCGGAGAACGCATCAGCACTGACGACGTGCGGCTCGATGAGATCGCTCAGCGGCACTTTGCCCGCGACGAAGGGCGAGAGTGCGATTTGCAGGTAGGCGGTTTCCGAAGTGATGTCGTCGGGCGTCGGTCCCGGCGCACCGTCCACGAGCAGCACGGGGAGGCGATCGCGCACGGGGATGCTCGCGAGGTAGGTGTTGTCCGCAGCGAGCACGTCGGGCTCGGTGGAGACTTCGACGACATGCGAGCCCGCGGTGTCGAAGGTGATCGTGAAGAGCACCTGCGCCTTCGCACGCGGGCCGAGCGGTGTCTGCGAGGCGGCCTTGTCCTTGCCGTCCACCTTCAAAGTCACGCGCAAGTCGGCATGGTTGGCGTCGCCGAAATTGCGAAGGTTCGC
>JANXZI010000373.1 GCA_025355595.1 Spartobacteria bacterium | reverse complement strand
TCGCCGCGGCCGTCCTTCCAGCCCTGCTGCTTGAGCGCGGCGGAAAGCTCGCTGGTCACGGCTGCGACTGGCTGCCCGCTGGTCAGTTGAATCTGCTTCACCAGTGCCTTGTATTGCACATCCGCGGCATCCTTCGGGAGTGGCAGACTCCGCGCGGAGACCGTCGCGGTGGCGGCAACCTTGGCAGCTTTCTCAGCCTTCTCAGCCTTTGAAACCTTGGCTGGTTTGGCGGGTGTTTCGCCCGGAGCAGTCGGCGGCACGACCGGCTTGGCCGGAGCGCCGCCCGTCGTGCGCAGCTTCTCCGGCAGTGGCGCGGCAAAAGTGAGGTCCACTTCCCACTTTTGCCCAAACGCCTCGAGCGTCCCACCCGTGCTCACATGTCCGGTGACATTTCCGCCGACGATCTTGAACTCGGGCATCTTGATCTCCCCGACCGCGCTGAATCCCGATTTCTTGTGCGCGCTGTGGGCCACCTCGCAGCCGAAGATTTGCCCATCGTAAAACACGCTCAGGACGAGCGCGCTGCCGAGTTTCCCGAAGCCCGCATCCCACGATGGCTTCTTCGACGTCGCGGGATTTTTCTCGGTGAAAATCAGCTTCACCGCCGGCTTCCCGCTGAACTCCTCGCGCTCCTCGACGACGACAAACTGGATCGCGGCCGCCTTGCCGTCGCCGATGAACTTGCCGGTGACCGTGGGCTTCACGGCCGCGTCGAGTTTCGCGGGAGATGCGGTGGCGTCCTGCGCAGACACGACCCCGGCAAAACAGGTCGTGGCGAGGATGGCTGCGAATAGGCAGAAGCGAAGGGTGCGGCAGATTTTCATGGGATTGGTGGAGGTGGTGAAGTTGCAGCAAATCGTGCCTGCCTAATTCACCGGATTCCAGTCTGAACTACGTCGTTCCGTGCGGCCAGTGCTTCGGTGCCGAGCCGGCGGAGGTGGTGGAACGCGACCTCCGAGCGCGTTTACCAAACCCTGCGCAACGGGAGATGTAAGCACCCCGCCGAAGCGCTATCTTTCGAGACCTAGAATATGCGCCACGAAACCAGTTCGGGCGTAAAATGCGCGGGTTGTGCTGCCATAGCCTGGTCCCTTTGTCCGAGGTTGGACTAGCACGCCCATCGTGCCTGTTAGATGGGCGAATCCTTTTACCTTAATCGTCTCTCGTACGAGTTCATAATCCAATCTGACTTGGTCGAGAATCTTCGGGTTATCGAGATCGAATGTTGCGACACGCGCCAGCAGACTTCTTTCGTCTCTCGTCGATTCAAAAACCCGGGCACACACAACAGCCTTTCGTAATTTGCTGAAAAGGTGGCTTTGTTCGAAAGGAGTCTGGAGCACGTTGTAGGCATCAATCATTGTGATGGCCATCGTCTCCTTCACTTGCAAATCGCCACTGCTGTTTCGCTTTAGCGGAACGATCTTCAGTTCCCACGAGCCGAAGTTCGGTGATTGAGCAGAATTGATAGGCAGTCCCAGATGCCGCTCCAAGACGTGGCCCGCCCAGCCCTTGTTCTTTTTGTCGCCACGCCAAACAGTCACTTGGTATTTGTCCGCAAGCGCCCGGAGATCCTGCCCTTGAAGTTCCTTTAGCTTTGCAACCGCTAGTTCGCGTTCCATGCAATTCAGAGAATTGCTGCCGCGTCCTTGGTTTTGGGGGCAAACAGATTTCCCGGCCCCCGGCTCTCTGATCTTACTCTGGCGACTGATAGCGCGATGTGTTCTGCATCCGCCTCGATCCCAACGCAGTGCCTGCCATTGCGAATCGCCGCAACCGCCGTCGTGCCTCCACCGAGAAACGGATCCAACACAAAGTCCCCTTCATTAGTCGAGGCGAGCACACACCGTTCGACAAGGGTGACGGGCTTCTGTGTCGGGTGTTTGCCGAATGATTTCTCGTTCCCACTCGGAGCGGTCATCGTCCAGACGGTTTTCATCTGTTTGCCGCCGTTCGTCTGGCGCATAAGGTCATAGTTGAAGCAGTGCTTACTCTTCTCATTCTTTGCGGCCCAAAGGACGGTTTCAGTCGAGTGCGTGAAGTAGCGGCAGGAGAGATTCGGCGGCGGGTTCGGCTTTTCCCAAGTGATGTCATTGAGAATCTTGAAGCCAAGCTGCTGCATCGCATAGCCGATGGAGAAGATAACATGAAGCGTTCCACTGACCCAGATCGTGCCGTTGGGCTTAAGCACGCGCTGACAGCGACGGAGCCATTCGAGATTGAACTCATGATTGAGTTCGGGGCCGCGCGACTTGTCCCAATCGCCCTTATCCACCTTCACCATCTTGCCGGCGTGACAGGTGATGCCGCCGTTGGAGAGAAAGTATGGCGGGTCGGCAAAGATGCAATCGAAGCGGCCCTCGGGATATTTTGCCGCGATGGCGTCGAGGAGTTCGAGGCTATTGCCGTGGTAGAGCCACACTCCCTGCTCATCATCATGGTATGCGAGGCGCGGAGGCGATGGCGGAGCAGACTTGAGTTGCTGAACCTGAGGTGCATCCCGCGGAATCTCGATGGCCCCATCCTCCCGGAGAATGAAGGAAGACGTCGAAACAGGAACAGCATTCAAATCATCGGCTGCCGCGCCGTTTTCCGGTGCCTGCAGTGGCGTCGAGTAGAGTCCACGCTGTTTGGGTTGTTTTTTTTGCTTCGCCACTTGAGGATCATTCACGGGTTCAACGTCTCCAGCAAGCTTTCCTCAATCTGCTTGTAGAAACGCGGGTACCAACGAGCAAAAGTCCTCGGCGCGCTCACTTCTTTGGCGGAGCCGGATGGGCTGCGAGATTCGTAACGGCCTGCTTCAGCTTTTCCTGACCGGCGGCATCGGCGGGGAGCGCATCGGCTCCGAACGCGGGGAGCAGTTGTTCCCAGATGGCGTTCATCTCGGTTTGGAAGCTGTTCGTGTCGGCGGTGATCGCGATCACGGCGTCCTTCTCGGGAATCACCACGCAGAGCTGGCCGGCGCGACCGTCGCCGCGGAAGGCATGGTGCGTGCAGCGCCAGAATTGGAAGCCATAGCCCTGCTGCCAATCAATGCCGATGCCCGCATGGCCTTCCTGATCGTTCGGCACCTGTTTGCTCGTGGCCTGTTCGACCCATTTCTCCGGCAGCAACTGTTTGCCGTTCCACTTTCCCTTTTGCAGATAGAGTTGGCCGAACTTCGCAATGTCTTCCGTGCAGAGATAGAGGCCGTAACCGCCGAGCGATGGCCCCTCGGGGCTGGCGTCCCACTTTGGGTTTTCGATGCCCAGCGGCTCGAACAGACGCGGCTTCAGAAAATCCAGCGTGGTCTGGCCGGTCGTCTTCGTGACGATGGCGGAGAGCAGGTAGCTCCCGAACGTGTTGTATTTGAAATGCGTGCCCGGCGGGTGCGGCACGGGATGGACGAGAAACTGTTTCACGGTTGGCGCGTGGTCGGTGATCTTCGGCTCGATGTCGTGGCCGCAGGTCATGGTGAGGAGGTCGCGCACCTTCATGGCCTTGAGATTGTCGGAAGGATCGGCCGGCGCGTCGGCGGGGAAGAACTTCAGCACGGGATCGTCCAGGCTCAGCTTTCCCTCCGCGATGGCGAGGCCGACGGCGGTGGAGTTAAAGCTCTTGCTGAGCGACCACAGGACATGCGGCTTATCCGCCGCCTCCGGGCTCCACCATCCCTCAGCGATAACGTGGCCGTGACGCACGATCATGAAACTGTGCAGCGTGTGGATTTTGTCCACCGTCTCCAAAAATTCGCCGATGCTCTTCGAGGAGATGCCCTGCGCCTCCGGCGTGCTTCTGGGCAGCGGCGTGGCCGCGTGCGAGCCGGTGAGCGCGGTGAGGAAGGCGGTGGCGATCAGCGCCGGGAGGAGCAGGAGGTTTTTCATGGTGAGAGGGGAGTGTGCGGGTTCCGGTCTATCCGGTGTTCGCCAAGATGGCGAAACCAAACCGCGGCGTTCATGCTCCCGCACAGTCAGGATGGTCCCGGCACGCGATCACAACGACCAAACGAAACTCAGGAAACATCCACCAATGTTCAAAAGCCAAAGCCTACTCCGCCGCCAGCAATCCGGATCTCGTGGAGCGCTTCACGAACCGCTGGGAGCTGAATCCGCCAGCGGACTTACAAACGTGGTCCGCGCCGACGCCCGAAGGCTACACGGACTTTCCATTTCATCCGCAAAAATGACCGGATAGGAGCGGAGTGATGAAAGCGTGGCTCGTCCGCATGGCCTGCCCAAAGCGCAGGACTGCCTCAGAGCCCTTTCGGCAGATCCTTGAACGCGTCTTTGAGCGCCTTCTCCGTTTCCTTTTTGATGGCGTCAATCTCGGCCGATGGATTGCCTGTGGCGGCCGGTTTGGCCGACTCGACGCCTTCCCAATTCAGGCCGTCCGCGAAAATTTTGATGGTGCTGCCCGTCGGTGACGGGTGGATCATGATCGTCAGCTTGGCGTCGCCGAGTTCGCGCTTGAGGATGGCGTTTTTCGGCCCTTTCAATTCGCCGCGGCCGTCCTTCCAGCCCTGCTGCTTGAGCGCGGCGGAAAGCTCGCTGGTCACGGCTGCGACTGGC
>JANXZI010000369.1 GCA_025355595.1 Spartobacteria bacterium | reverse complement strand
ATTTGCAATCGCCGATGGATGGCAATGTGCAGCCAGCGAGACGTGCCGTTTTGACTGTGCCTGCGTCGGCGATTGCAAATCGCCGCTCCCACACCCGCGCTCGACACGGGCGGCGCGTCCCAGCATTTTTCCGCGCATGTCCACACCCCGCCGCTCCTTCCTCCGTTCCGTATCCTTGCTCGCATTCGCCGCGCTCACGGGCTCCGCGCTCGCGGCGCCGAAGCCGAAGATTCTCTTCTTCTCGAAATCGAGCGGCTTCGAGCACTCGGTCATCAGCTACAAGACCGGCACGCCGTCGCTCGCGGAAAAGGCGCTCACCGTGCTCGGTGAAAAGAACGGCTGGGAGTTCACCTTCTCAAAGGACGGCTCGCTCTTTTCGCCGGAGTATCTGAAGCAGTTCAGCGCGCTCTTTTTCTACACCACCGGCGACCTCTGCTCGCCCGGCACGGACAAGCAGCCCGGCATGAGCGCCGCGGGCAAACAGGCGCTGCTCGACTATGTCGCGGGCGGCGGCGGCTTCATCGGCAGCCACAGCGCGAGCGACACTTTCCACACGGCGAACGAAGCGGTGAAAGGCCCCGAGCGTTTCAAGAACCACGGCAAAGACGCCGACCCGTATGTGCTGATGCTCGGCGGCGAATTCATCAAGCACGGCGCGCAGCAGAGCGCGAAGATGCGCTGCGTGGACCCGAAATTCCCCGGCCTCGAAAAATTCGCCGACGGCTTCGAGATGAACGAGGAGTGGTATTCGCTGAAGGACTTCAACGACGACATCCACGTCCTCCTCGTGCAGGAGACCGGCACGATGAAAGGCGTGGAATACCAGCGCCCGCCCTACCCCGCCACCTGGCTGCGCATGCATGGGAAAGGCCGCGTCTTCTACACCAGCATGGGCCACCGCGACGACGTGTGGGCGAGCCCGATCTTCCTCGGCATCCTCACCGGCGGCATCCGTTTCGCCCTCGGCGAAGTGGGCACCGAGACGACGCCCAACATCAAGGAAGTCACCGAAGGCGCGTGGACGAACCCGCCCTACGTCGAGGCGAAGCCCGCACCCACGGCAAAGAAGTAGCGAACTAAACCTTGGAAACGAATTTGTTTGCATGAGCGCGGCAGCCTTGGCTGCGCACGTTCAGTTGTCCTTTTCGTTTGGTAGCTGTGCAACCTGCCCGGCTCTCGCGCTTTCAATCCGCACCCGGTGGCCCGTAAAGATCGTGAAGAGTCGTGCGCCCCATTTGTCTCCACCTACCGCATAGCCAAGGAGAAGACCGCAGAAGCCACCCAAGGCTGTGACGGCTTCCCACCCCTGTGCATACAGTCGGAACCGAATGGTCACCACCAGAACGGCTGTTCCGAAGATGCCGATGAGGGTTCTGAATATGGCTGTGGCGATTTTGTCGCCGCGTGATTTGACGGTGTCTTTGGAACTCATCTTGGGTGGCATGGACAAATTGATTGCCCGCCTTATCCGAACAAGCATTCGCCGTTCCGCCTCAGCATCCAGCCGCCTTAGCGACGATGACGGTCGCCGTTCTCACGTTCTCGACAACGGGAAGGCTCCCCTATTTTATCCGCGCATGAGCATCCCTCTCGAAGACACATTCACAGACATCATCGGCAAACCCATCCGCGGGCAGAAACTCGACGAGGCGGCGGTCGCGCAGCAAGCGGGCGTGACGCTCGCGGAATTGCAGTCGCTGCGCGGCGGCGAATTCAACGCGGCGGTCGCGGAGAAAGTCGCGCCAGTGCTCGGGCTGAATGCGCGTGCCCTCACGGCCATCGCGCAGAAACGCTACACGCCTGCGGACGTGACGCTCGAAGGACTGGAGCAGTGCAACACGGTGTACGAGGACATGACGGTGAACGCCTACCTCGTCTGGGATCCCGCCACGCGAGACGCGGCCATTTTCGACACCGGCACGGATGTCGGCCCGATGCTCGCGACCATCGCGACGAAGAGCCTCACGCTGCGCCACATTTTCATCACGCACACGCACGGCGATCACATCTTCGATCTCGATCGCCTGCGCGAGAAAACCGGCGTGCCGACTTGGACCGGCGAGAAAGAGCCGGTCGAGGGCGCGACGAGTTTTGCGCCGGGGAAGACGTGGGAGCTTGGCGGTTTGAAAATCGAGAGCCGCTCGACATGGGGGCACTGTCCCGGCGGCATCACGTTTGTCGTCACCGGCCTCGCGCGGCCCGTCGCGATTGTGGGCGATTCGATCTTCGCCGGCAGCATGGGCGGCGGGAACATCAGCTACGCCGACGCGCTGAAGAATAACGTCGAGCAAATCCTCACGCTGCCCGCGAACACCGTCATCTGCCCCGGCCACGGCCCGCTCACGAGCGTGGGCGAAGAGCAGCGGAACAACCCGTTCTTTGCGAAGTAGCTGCCGACGGCAGGAGGCGGGCCGATCTTCTCCCCGCGTTCCGAGTTCTAAGTTCCAAGTTCTGAGTTCCGAGTTTCGCCCGCCGCAGGCGCGTTGCGAACTTGAATGCGCTCTCTGACATGGCGAAGCCGCTGCGCGGGGCTGAACTTGGAACTCGGAACTCGGAACTTGAAACTCAGAATCTTCGCCGCGGCGACCGTTCCCCAACACTGTGATCCAAAGCAATCACCGCCGCGCGAATTCCCTCCACACGCCCATCTCCTCCACCCCGCCACCCCCATGAACATCACCCGCCGTTCCGCACTCAAGTCCACTGCCATCCTCGCCGCTGGCGCGGCACTTTCCCGCATCCCGAATCTCCGCGCCGCCGATGCCGCCGGGCGCAAGCTCCGCGTTGCCGTCGTCGCGCTTGGGCGCGGGCTCGGGCATGTGCAGGCGCTGCTCACGCTGCCGGATGTCGAGATCACCTACATCGCCGAGGTGGACCCGAAGCGCCTCGCTACCGGCATGAAGACTATCTCCGCGAAGCAGACGAGCATCTGCGAGGGCGTCACCGATTTCCGGAAAATCCTTGATGACAAAACCGTGGACGCCATCTTCATCGCCACGCCGAATTTCTGGCACACACCCGCGGCGCTGCTCGCCATGCAGGCGGGCAAGCATGTGTATGTCGAGAAGCCCGGCAGCCAGAATCCGCACGAGGCCGAGATGATCGTCGCCGCGCAGAAAAAATACGGGCGCGTCGTGCAGATGGGAAATCAGCGCCGCACTTGGATGAAGGAAGCCATCGAGGCGCTGCACGGCGGCGCGATCGGCAACACCAAATTTGCGCGCGCCTTTTACTACAACGCCCGCAAAGCCATCGCCCAAGGCGCGAAGACAGCAGCCGACGACATCAACTGGAACCTCTGGCAGGGCCCCGTGCCGGACGACACGCTGCACGACATGAAGCAGTTCGCCCACTACGACTGGCACTGGCTCTGGCACTGGGGCAATGGCGAACTCGGCAACAACGGCATCCACTTTCTCGACATCCTCCGCTGGGGCCTACAGGCCGAATACGCCGAGCGCATCACCTACCTCGGCAACCGCTATTGGCACGAGGACAAGCAGGAGTCGCCCGACACCGGCACCGCCATCTATGACTTTGGGAAAAAGGGCGGCTGCGAATGGGTGCAGAGCAGTTCCCACCCGCGCGCGGCCGAGAAGCCCCTCGCGGAATGCGTCTTCTACGGCGACACCGGCACCATGGCCATCAACCGCGACTCGTGGACCGTCTTCGATCCCGCCGGCAAGGAAATGAGCAAAGGCAAGGGCAAGGGCGGAGGCGACGCCGCACACATCGGCAATTTCATCGAAGCCATCCGCGGCAATGCCACGCTGAACTCCCCCATCGAGGAAGGCCAGAAGAGCACTATGATGTGCCACCTCGGCAACATCGCCTACCGCACAAACACCGTCGTCCGCTGCGACCCCGCGACGGGAAAAATGATCGGCAATCCCGCGGGTGAGAAGCTTTGGCAGCGGCCTGCGTATCGGCCTGGGTGGGATGTGAAGATATAAAGCCAGCTTCCTAAGTCTAACGAACCCAAGATCTGCCGCTCTCGGAGTGAGGCATCCTTGTCGGTGAAATCGCCTCGGGTGTCAGGATGCTCCCGAAGACTGTAAATGAAGTCCATGATCTTCCGGCGTTGGATGCCTCCCTTGGGAACGGAATCCAGCAGACCGAAGTGCATGTAAACCTCATGCGGTCGCATGGAGAAAGGCTACTTCTGGTCGAGCTTGTGCTCAAACTCCTCAGGAGTCAGCCAATGTGCCGTATCTCGGTCCGAGAGGCGGGAGGCAACGCACTCCTGGTAGTCGGGATCGGAAGCGTGTCGGAGACGGAAAAGAAAAGCCGATACCTCGCTCTGCTCCGTCGCGGAGAGAGACGCAATGCTGTGCTTGATGTCCTCGACGCTCATGGGAATCATGGATACGGATTATTCGCTTCATCGCAAGCGCGCAGATTTAGCGAGCCATTCGCGGCCATGCGAACCTCAACTCCCCCATCGTCGAAGGCCGGAAGAGCAC
>JANXZI010000363.1 GCA_025355595.1 Spartobacteria bacterium | reverse complement strand
CGGTCACGACGCCCTCGGGCAAGACGTATTCCGCGCGCTATATCGCGGGCGATCCGGAGCGCGACCTCGCGATGATCAAGGTGGATGCGCCGGAGAAATTCCCCTTCATCGCACTGAACGACCTTTCAAAAAGCCTTCTCGGCCAGACGTGCCTCGTGCTCGGCAATCCGCTCGGCTACGGCTCGTCCGTCGCGCGCGGAATCCTCAGCGCGAAAGGCCGCAGCGTGACAGTCGGCGACGTGGAATATCAGAACCTCGTGCAGACGGATGCGGCCATCAATCCCGGCAACAGCGGCGGGCCGGTCGTGGACATCGCGGGGAAGCTCGTCGGGATTTCGTCGGTGAAGATGGCGTTCACGCCGCAGGGCGTGCCCACGCAGGGCATCGGCTTTGCCATTCCCGCCAGCGTCGTTCGGGAAAAAGTGGAGGAGTTCCGCAAAGTCGAGCGCGGCGAGAAGGTGCCGGAAAAGCCGAGCCTCACGCGGAAATTTTTCGGTATCGGCCTGCAGGCTGTGGATGAGAAGCTCGCCGCGAGCAGCGGCTTTCGCGAGGGCTCCGGCGTGCTGATCGCGGAGGTGGAACCGAAGTCGCCCGCAGCGACGGCGGGCCTCCAGCCGGGGATGCTGATCGTGGCGGTGGGGCGCTTCGAGGCGAATGCGGTGAAGACGATCGAGAAGCTGCTGAAGCAGGTGGACACCGGGAGCCGCGTGGACTTCGGCCTCGCGTGGTTTCAGAAGACGCCGCAGGGGACGCGGCTCGTGAGCGACACCTTCCAACTTATCGCGCGCTGAAGCGCACCTTGTAGTGCGGTGGCGAGCGAAAGCGCGACACCGCCTTTGCAACGCACGCAGGACGGGCATCCGGGCGTCTGCTTGCATTGCTGTAACAAGGCGGCGTGGTGCTTTCGCTTCCCGCGGCAATATAAGGGTCGCGGCGTTGCGCGCAGACCAGTGACGCATTTTTCATCGAACATCCGCCGGGCGTGCGGGTCACATCCTGTCCTGAAATTCCGCATCTTCCCGATGCCGCAAACACCCTCTTGCCAACTTTGCCGCGCCTGATATTCATCCGCCCCCTTCGGCGGCCACCGGGCCGCCGGTGAACAGGCATCCGTCCAGTCGTTGACCCCGTCAATCGGCGCCGTGCGCATGCACAGAGCCCCGATCTTCGGCGAAAACGGAATCCAGCCACACGAACCGCACTCATGATTAAAGTCGAACAGCTCACGAAAAAATACGGCTCCTTCACCGCCGTGGACGGCATCAGCTTCCAGGTGGACAAGGGCGAGATCGTCGGCTTCCTCGGGCCGAACGGCGCGGGGAAAAGCACGACGATGAAAATGCTCACCAGCTATCTCCCCGCGAGCAGCGGCCGGGCGAGCATCGCGGGATTCGATGTCTTCGACCAAAGCATCGAGGCACGCCGCCGCATGGGCTACCTGCCGGAGAACACGCCGCTCTACCCCGACATGAAGGTCGGCGAATACCTCCGCTACCGCGCCGCGCTCAAGGGCGTGCCGCGCTCGAAAATGCGCGAGCGCGTCGGCGACGTGCTCGATCTCTGCCAGATCGCGGATCGCGAAAACCAGCTCATCGGCTCGCTCTCAAAGGGCTACCGCCAGCGGGTCGGCCTCGCGGATGCGCTCGTGCATGATCCCGATCTGCTCATCCTCGACGAGCCGACCATCGGCCTCGATCCAAACCAAATCCGCACCGTGCGCGAACTCATCAAGAGCCTCGCGCAAAAGCGCACGGTGCTCATCAGCACGCACATCCTGCCCGAGGTGGAGATGATGTGCTCGCGCGTCATTGTCATCCACCGCGGCTCGATCCGCGCATCGGACACCGCGGAGAATTTGCTAAAGAACCACCGCTCCGTCGGCGAACTGCGGCTCGAAGCGCGCGCGGGCGAAGGCGCGGCGAACGCGTTGCGCAGCATCGCGGGCGTGAAGGACGTGACCGAGTCGCGCGACGGCGACTGGAACATCTTCAAGCTGCGGCTGGATGCCAACGCGAAACCCGGCGAGGAAATCATGAAGCTCGCCCGCGAGCGCAACTGGCCCGTGCGCGACCTGCACCAGAAGAGCGCCACGCTCGAGGATGTCTTCGCCGACCTCACGACCTCGGACAAGTAGCCCCCGCACGAACCGAAAAATTTTTCAGACCCACACCGCATGAGAACCTTCTTCGTCCAACTCGTCCGCGAACTGCGCAGCATCTTCCACACGCCTGTGGCTTACGTGGTCATCGCCTTTTTCGCCGGGCTCATGGGTTTTAATTTTCAGATGTTCGTCAGTTTGCTGAACAAGCAGCCGGCCGAGGTGATGATTCTCGATGTCGTCTTCTACAATGGGCTGTTCATCTTCGTTTTCGCGTTCATCGCGGCGCTGATCACGATGCGATCGTTTGCCGAGGAATTCCGCCTCGGCACTGTCGAGATGCTGATGACTGCCCCGGTGAAGGACTGGCATGTCGTGCTGGCAAAATTTTTCGGCGCATCGATCTTCTTTGCGATCCTGCTCATGCCGACGGCGGCGTGCTTCTGGGTTTTCGATATTGTCACGCACGGGGCGCCGGCCGCGAGGAGCGTGGGCGCGATCGCGAGCGCCTACATCCTGCTGCTCATGCTCGGGATGCTCTTCATCAGCATCGGCGTGTTTGCCAGTTCGCTCGTGCGCGATCAGGTGAATGCGGCCGTCATCACCCTCGCGGTGACGATTCTCTACCTCTTCATCCCGATGGCCGCGGAACGGCTGCTCAACATCACCGACCCGCGCGTGAAGGAAGTCTATGAGTTCTTCGATCCGCTCCAGCACATCGTGGATTTCTCCAAGGGGGTCGTGGATACCCGGCGCATCGTCTGGTACCTCTCGGCGACCGGGCTCTTCGTTTTCCTCACGCACCACATCTTCCACAGCCGCAAGCTCAAGGCGTCCTGATCCGCAGCACGGCACCCCATCACCATTTACCAATCATGGAACAGAACGATAAACCCAAAGCTGAAAATGTCGCCGGCGCACGCGTCGGACGGATGGAGGTGGGCATCAATGTCATTGTGCAAGTGGTCGTCCTGATCGTCGGCCTCTATTTGTTGAACCGGTATATTTCGACCAAGTACTACGCACGATGGGATTGGAGCCACGGCAAGAACATCACCCTCAGCGCGCAGACGAAGGCGCTGCTCGGCGGGCTCGAAAAGCCCGTCCAGGCGATCATCATGTTCGCAGCCACCGGTGAGACGGAAGTGGATGCCAAGGCGCTGCTGCGCGAATACAAATTTGCCGCAAAGGGCAAGCTGACGATCGAAGAAGTTGATCCGTATGCGAATCCGGTACGGTCGAAGGAATTGCAGACGCAGTTCCGATTTGGCGACCGGGAAAACATCGTGGTTTTCGTCTATGACGGACGACACAAGTTCGTGAACAGCTCCGACCTCCCCGAGTACGAGGATGCCCAATTGGCGGTCAGTCAGCGTCGTCAGCCCGAGGTGACCGGCTTCCGAGGCGAGCAGGTCTTCACGAGCACGCTGCTCGAGCTCACGGAGACGAAGCAGAACAAGCTCTACTTCGTCGCGGCCCACGGCGAATACGACGGCGAGTCGCGCGAGCTTGCGGAATTCCGCGAATACCTCACGCGGCAAAACCTGAAGTTTGAGACGCTGAAGCTTGCCGACAAGGATCGCATCCCGGAGGACGCGAGCATGATCGCAATCCTCCGGCCGAGTTTTGATTTCTCGGAGCGCGACTTGAAGCTGCTCACCGAATATTGGGATCGGAAAGGCCGCATTTTCATCGGCACCGGCTGGACGAACGGCAAGACGCCGAATCTGAACCAGTGGCTCGCCGCGCGCGGTGTGCGGCCGCAGAACGATACCATCCTCCGCGTCCGTCCGGTGGCCGGCAATCTCGTCCAGATTGATCCGCCCGGCGGCATCGTGACCAAGCAACGCTCGCCGATCACCAAGGAGATCGAAGGCATCGGCAACCAGTTGATCGGACCGACGCAATCCCTCGATCTGGATCGGAATCTTGAGAAAGCGGCGGGCCTCCAGCTCACCTCGCTGATCGTCGCGCCGGAGGGATATTGGGGTGAGACGGAATACGATCCCAGCGACCGCACAAATATTCCGGCATTCGATCCGAGGAAGGATCACGTCGGCCCGCTCACGCTCGGCGCCTCGGTGGAGCGCGGCGGTGCAGGCGACCCGAAGGTGAAACTCGAAACTTCGCGGCTCGTCGTTTTCGGCAACGGGGATTTCCTCTCGGACAAAGGGCTGCAGATCGGCCAGGTGAGTCTCGAACTCGGGCTCAACAGCATCAACTGGCTGCTCAATCGTGAAAACCTGATCAACGTCCCTCCGAAGATGAAGGAAAGACACAGCCTGAAACTCACCGACGCCGAAGTCGCCACGATTCGCTGGTGGGTGATGCTTTTCATCCCGGCCATCGTCGCGGTCTTCGGCCTCTACCACCTCATGTGGCGCTCCGGGAAAAATATCTTCATGCTCACGTTCTGGCTCGCGGTGGTGTTCCTGGTGTTCATTGCCTCGTGGTACACGCTGCAATGGCGGCTCGGGCTGTGGAGGCCGACGTTCAGGATGTCACCAGCCTTCTGGGTCACGATCAGCGTCGCGGTGGGCATCGGTGTCGCGGCGGCCATCGCGAATCGCCTCGAGCAAAAGCGCCGCACGAAGACTCAGGACTAAGCCGTGTCCCGAAACCGCATTTTGAACGCAGAGCCGCAGAGACTGATGAGAGAGAGCCGCAGAGGATTTTTTTCCTCTCTCTGCGCACCTCTCAATTTCCCTCTGCGCCTCCGCGTTAAAGTCCGATTTTCCGTCCCTCATTTTGAGCCTCATTTTTCCAAGCCATGAAAACTCGCAACACTCTCGTCCTGCTCGTGCTCCTCGGTGGGCTCCTCGCCTACTTGAAATGGTGGGATCCGAAAATCGAAGGCACCGACGCGAAGAATCAAAAGAAGAGCCGGCCCGTGCAGATCGATCGCGATTCGGTGACCTCCATGACGATCCGCAACAGCGAGGGCACGCTCCAGTTCACGAAGTCCGCCGAGGGAAACTGGCTGCTCGAATCGCCGGTGAAGGACCGCGCGGACTCGACCGCGATCTCGATGTTTTTCACGTCGCTCGAAGGCCTCACCATGACTCCGGTGCCCGCAGACAAGGGCGGCGGACTCGCTGACTACGGGCTGACGAAGGGCGAGGTGAGCATCACGCTGAACGGCAAAAATCCGGTCGAGCTGCTCATCGGAAAAGAGACCGCCATCGAGGGGAAAGTGTACCTGCGCGTCGGGGGCAAGGACACGGCCTACGTCGCCGGAAAAGATTTGCGCGACCAAGGCGCGAAGGGTGCGAAGGACTGGCGCGATCACCGGCTGGGCGACCTGACGGCGACGCAGGTGAACAAGGTCCGCATCCGGACGGCGAAGGGCGAGTTTGAGATTGAAAAAGCATCGAACCACTGGTCGCTCACGAAGCCGTTCAAGGGCCGCGCGGATGACCAGAAGGTGAGCGATCTCATCTCGAACGCGACGACGCCGCGCATCGAGGATTTTGTGACCGACGCGAAGGATCTCGCCGCATTCGGACTGAACGAGCCGCGCGCGACGGTCACCTTTCACGCGGAAGGCGTGAAGGATCCCGTCGTTCTCCAAATCGGAAACGGGAGAAAAATCGAGAAGCCCGCGGACAAAAAGGAAGGCGAGAAAAAGGAGCCCGAGACAGCGGCGGCACCGACGCATGTCTATGTGACCCTCTCGACGCGCGAAGGCGTCTTCACCGTGCCAGTCGCGATCGAATCCGTGCTCAACACGCAGCCGAACGATCTGCGCGACCAGAGCATCATGCGCGTGCAGAGCGACATGGTGGATCGGATCACGCTCGAAGCGCCGGGCCGCGAGAAGATCATCCTCGGCCGCAAGGGCGAGGAGTGGGTGCGCAAAATGGACAAGCAGGAAGACCGGCCGGTGAACGGCGGCGCGGCGAACAAGTTGCTCGCGGATCTCACGACGATGAAGGTCACGCGCTTTGTCGCTGACGTGGCGGGGGACCTGAAGCAGTACGGCCTCGATGCGCCGGTGGCGACGGTCACGCTGAGCAGCTATTCCACCGAGGGCACGCCGGAGACCAAGCCCGGGGATCGCCCGCTGGCAAAGCTCATCTTCGGAAAATTCGAGGGCGACGCGGGCTACGCGAAGCTCGACGAGGAGCCGTTCATCGTAGCGGTTCCCACGGCACTTTTCGAGGAGGCGTGGACGGACCCGCTCCAGTGGCAGGAGCTGAAGGTGCAGGAGCTGAAGGCCGAGGATGTCGCGAGCTTTGAAGTCACGCGCGCGGGCCAGCCGACGCTCACCTTTGATCGCGACAAGGACAAAAAATGGAAGCTCGCGAAAGGCGACGGCACCGTGAGCCCGGGCGCGGCGGAGTCGCTCGTGAACACGCTCGCCAACCTGCGCGCCGTGGGCTGGGCCGGCGCGACGAAGGCGGCGGAGCAGGGCCTCGAGAAGCCGAACGTGACCATCACTTTCACGCTCGCAGACAAGAAGACGGGCAAGCTCACCGTCGGAAAAAATACGCCGGAGGAAACTTGGAACACGACACTCGACGGGAAGACGGGGACGTTCCTGCTGAGCAAGCCGGACTTCGACGCGCTGAACGCCTCGCTCATCGAGGTGCCGAGGCCGGCCGCGACCAACGGCGCGCCGAACACTCCGCCGACGCCTGCCGCCAAGCCGCCGGTCACCGTGCCCGCGCCGCTGACTGCGCCCGGTGACCCACCCGCGATCCCGCCGAAGCCGAAGCTCATCCAGTCCCCGCCGGATGAGCCAAAGCCGAAGTCGAAACCGAAACCGTAGTCGGACACATCGCGCGTCGCCGCTACTTCCGCGCCGCGGTGTACAGCGAGACCACGCCGCCGGTGAGCGGCTCGCACTTTGCATCCGCAAAGCCGGCGGCTTCGATCATCGCGTTCATCTCCGCGCCGGATGGGAATTTTTCGATGGATGCGCCGAGGTATTCGTAGGCTTGGCGGTCGCCGGTGAGCAGGCGCGCGAAGAGCGGCAGCACGCGGTGCAGGTAGAGCCGGTAGAGGCCGCGGAAGGGCGCGCGCGGGAGCGAAAAATCGAGCACGAGAAGATGCCCGCCGAGGCGGAGGACACGCGCGATTTCCGCGAGGCCGCGCTGCAGGGATTCCATGTTACGGAGCCCGAAGGCGATCGTGACGGCATCGAACGCCGCGTCCGGCAGCGGCAGGGACATGCCGTCGGCCTGGATCAGATTCCGCACGCCCTTGCGCCGCGCGGCGAGCAGCATCGGCAGGCAGAAATCCGCGCCGAGCACTTCGGCCTCCCGGCAGGCCTTCGCGAGGGCGAGCGCGAGATCGCCGGAGCCGGTCGCGAGGTCGAGGACGCGTGCGGGTTTCCACGAGCGCACGATTTTTGCGGCGCGCCGCCTCCAGAAAAAATCGAGGCCGCCGCTGAGCAGATGGTTTGCGAGATCGTAGCGACGGGCGATGGCGCCGAAGAGCCGCTGGACCGCCGCGCCTTTTCCCTCGGCGGGACCGGGGCTCGGGATGGCTCTTGAATCAGGCATTCGGCGCGGCATATCAAGTGCTACCATCGCCGGTGTCCACTGAACACTTCGGCGGACGCACCTCAGCCCATGTCCCGCATCACTCTTCCGCCTGCCAAAATTCTCGTCATTGATGACGAGCCCTCCAACGTGCGCCTGCTGGAGCGGATTCTGGAGCATTTCGGCGGGTTGGAATGGCGCTGCACGACGGATCCCCGCGAGGCGATTTCGCTCTTCGCGGAATTTCAGCCGGACCTCGTGCTCACCGATCTGCACATGCCGCACATGGACGGCTTTCAGGTGATGGAGCAGCTCAGGCAGATCATCCGGGAGGACCGGCCGGACGAGTTCCTGCCCATCGTGGTCCTCACTGCGGACGTCACGCCCGAGACGCGGCGCAGGGCGCTGGACGAAGGCGCAAGTGACTTCATCACCAAGCCGCTGGACACGACGGAGGTGCGGTGCCGCATCCGCAACCTGCTCGAAATCCGCGTCCTGAACCAGAAGCTGGAAGACCGGGTGCGGCAGCGGACCATCGATTGGGAGAATGCGAACGAAGATCTCCGCAACACGCAGGAGCAGGTCGTGAAGCAGGAGCGGCGGCTCGCGCTGAGCATGATGGCTGGCGGCATCGCCCACGATTTCAACAACGCGCTCACAATGATCCTCGGCTATGGCGAGCTGATGCTCCCGTGGTTCAAGAAAAATGCCGACGAAGCGAAGGAGCACGGCTACCTGAAGCACATCATCGCCGCCGCGCGGGACGCCACGCACATTGTGAGCCGGCTGCGGGATTTCTCCCGCCCGGCGGAGGCGGATGAATTGCGCGCGCCGGTCGAGGTGAACACGCTGTGCGAGCAAGCCATCGCTTTTACCACGCCGAAATGGAAGGCGAAGGCTCGCGCGATCGGCGCGACCATCACGGTGCGGACGGATTTCGCGGACGTCCCGAACATCCTCGCGAGCGCGCCCGAGCTGCGCGAGTCGCTCACGAATCTCCTCTTCAACGCCGTGGACGCGATGCCATCGGGCGGCGCCATCACCGTGTCCACGCGCGCCGACGGGCCAAATGTCCGCATCAACGTGACCGATACCGGCACGGGCATGACTGACGAGGATGCCGCGCGCTGCCTCGAGCCGTTCTTCTCCACGAAGGGCGACCAGGGCACGGGGCTCGGGCTCGCCGTGGTGTATGGCATCATCCACCGGCACGGCGGCACGATCGAGATCGCGAGCGAAATAGGCCGGGGCACGACATTTTCACTGGTGCTCCCCGCGACGGATCAGATGGTCGCGACCTCCGGCGACGACGAGCAGGCGGCGGTGAACCGCATGCTCAGCATCCTCGTGGTGGATGATCAGGAGATCATCTGCGAACTCATCGCCGCGCACCTCAGCGCGGACGGCCACGAGGCGGTGACGGTGTCCGATTCCACGGAGGCGCTCGCGCGCTTCGACGTGGGTGAATTCGATCTCGTGATCACCGACCAGTCCATGCCCGGCATGTCCGGCGAACAGCTCGCCAAGAAAATCAAGGAGCGCAAACCGGGCATGCACGTCATCATGCTCACAGGCTTCGGCGACGACCTGCTCACCGACGGCAAGGCGCCCGAGGGCGTCGGTCGCGTGCTCTCGAAGCCCGTCTCATCGGAAGAGCTGCGCCGGGCGATCTTCGAGGTGACGAGCTAGATACTGCCCGCGCAGCTCACGCCTTCTTCTTTTTCCGCTCCGCCTTCTTCGCACCCTTCCCGCCCTGCTTTCCGTTTCCGTCGGTCTTGCCGCCGGCGGGATTCAGATCTGCGAGCACGGCGGTGAGGCGGGCGCGTGCGGCCTTGGTTGCCTCGGTGTCGGCCTCGGGCGCGACGGGTTTTTCCACGAAGGGCGCGTCGCTCATGTCGTAGAGTCCGCCGCTTTCGTTCATCTTGAATCCCTGCTCGCGCACATACCACTTCGCGCCGAGCTGCACGAACGCCCACTCGCGCGGCGTGCCTTTCTCGCCGCGCAGTTGCGGAGCGATGCTGCGGCTGTCGTATTTGAATCCCTCGGAAAGTTGCGCGCCGCCGAGTTCCGCAAACGTCGCCACCATGTCGGTGAAATTTACGATGTCCTTGTTCACTTTCCCCGCGGGCGTCACGCCGGGCCAGCTTGCGATGAGCGGGACGCGCGAGCCGCCTTCGAGCATGGAGGCTTTCGCGCCGTTGATCATGCGACCGTGGATCGGCGACGGGTAGCCGACCGCCGTACCGTTGTCGCCGGAGAAGAAGATGATTGTCTTCTCGCGCAGGCCGAGCTTTTCGATCTCGGCGACAATCTCGCCGACCTGCCTGTCCATGTATTTGATGTTGTCGTCGTAGCGTTCCGGCCCGTCCTTCGGCGGCGAGATGGGCGTGTGCAGCGTGGGCTTATGCACGAGGTGCATCGAGTAGTACAGGAAGAATGGCTTCTCGCCCTTCGCGTGCCGCCGGATGAAGTCGAGGCTGAACGCCTGGATGACGTCGGGGTTGTAGTGGCTGCCGGTGATCGTCTGGCCGTTCTTGATGTAGCTGTCCTTCCAATACCACCCGCCCGCCGTCGGGTCCGTGCAGTGTTCGTCGAAGCCCCAGTCCCACGGCGACTCGCCGACCTGCCGCCACTTGCCCGACTCGCACGTCGCGTAGCCGGCCTGCTTGAGCACCTTCGCCATCGGCTGCTCGTCGCGCGATTTTGCGCCGGGGCCGCCGGCGCGCCACGAGCCGTTCGTGATGCCGCCGGTGCGGAATGCGTAGCGTCCCGTCATCAGCGCACAGCGCGAAGGCCCGCACAGCGGCGCGGCGTAGCACGTCTCGAAACGCGTGCCGCCCGCCGCAAGCTTGTCAATCTGCGGCGTCTTGTGCGTGTCCGCGCCGTAGCAGCTCACGCCGTCGAGCCCGAGATCGTCGGCGAGGATGAAGATGATGTTGGGCTTTGAAACGGGAGCGCTGTGCGCCGTGACGGCGGAAAAGACCAGCGACGAGAGTGCGAGGAGCCGCGAGGAGATTTTCATCACCCATGAAACAACGCGAGCGGGCGAATTCCAGACAGGAAATTTGCCGGCCAGAGCGCTGAAAAGGTTTACCGAAAGTCCGATTTCATTGCAGAGCGCACAGGGGCGATGGAGAGATTCGCAGAGGGGCATTGGGGAATTCTGTGCATATCCGGTTGCGTGACAAAGAGAGGACGGAGAGGTGGAGCGTGACCTCCGGGCACGCTTCCAAGGACGGCTGGCAAGCGCGAGACCGGCAACGCGCCCGGAGGTCGCGTTCCACCGGCGTTGCTCGCCGACGCACGTTTTGTCACGCAGGGAACATTCCTCCGCGTTTCTCTCATTTTCACTCCGCGCCTCTGCGTTGAAAACGCAAGCTATCAGGACTGAAAATAGAGTTTCGGCACAAACCCGAAAAGTGCGGACGCAGGCTTCCGCCCGCGACTACTTCACCTTCAGCACGCCGCGCATGATGAGGTGATGGCCGGGGAAGGAGCACACGTACGGGTAATCGCCGGGCGACGCGGGCGCGGTGAAATCCACGACCTCTTCCTTGCCGTGATCGAGCAGCTTCGTATGCCAGAGGATGTCCGTGCTCTCGGGGATGAACCCGGTATCGAAGCCTTTCGCTCCAAGCGCGATGGCCTTCTCGCCGATGTTGTCGGCCTTGCCCGGTTTCACGAGCAGCAGGTTGTGCGGCATGAAGTCCTGGTTCGCGAAAGTGAGGCGGATTTTCTTGCCGGGTTTCACGGTGATTTCCTTCACGTCGTAGCTCATCTTCTCGGGAATGGTCGCGATGCGAATCGTGGTCAGCTCCGGCGTGTCGGAGAGGATGCCGGATTTTTTTGCAGGTCCTTCCACGGCTTCAGCGATCACGCCGCCGCGCTGCGAGGCTTCCACGTTGAACCACAGATGCTGCACCGTGTTCGCCGCGATGCGCGCGTGCGCCTCGGGCGACTTCAGCAGATCGCCGAGCAGCGCGACGTTGCGCACGTTGTGCTGCTGGTGGATCCACAGCGCTTCGAGCAGATGGTGCGCGTCCTCCTTTTTCTTCGCGTCGAATTGCTTCATCCACTTCTGCGTCTCTGCGATGACTTCCCTGCTGTCGCGTCCGCTCAGTTCGATGTGCGTGCGGTGGCGGATGCCGTCCACGGGGGACTTGAGATTTTCCAGCAGCGCGGGGATGGGCTGGTCGGCGATGGCGACGGGCTTTTGCAGCGGGCGATCGATCGCGGTGATGCGGTAGATGCGGCC
>JANXZI010000334.1 GCA_025355595.1 Spartobacteria bacterium | reverse complement strand
ATCCCGCGCAAGACCCGCGTCTTAGGGGCATCCCGGGCCGTCCGCCCCGTGGGGTGCTCACGCCTTTGACGCCGCCAAACCCCTCCTCCTGCTCCACCTCCCAGCCGCAAACTGACTGTCCACCTTTGTTCGCAAGCACTTGTCCACCTTTGTTTGCAGCGCGACAAGGAATCGGCGTTGACTTGACAATCTGAACTCGACCTTCGCCGGAGCGAGGCAAGCGTTCGCCCAGTTTTGTGATGATCCGGGTTCGTCGCAGCCAATCCACGGTGAACGGTGAAGTGCGGGGCAGTGAAGTCGCACATCTCAATTTGGAACTGCCCCGCCGGTGTTGTCGGCTTGGCTTTTCGCGGCGTCAAAGGCGTGAGCACCCCACGGGGCGGACGGCCCGGGATGCCCCTAAGACGCGGGTCTTGCGCGGGATTGTCCCCGCAGGCAGCATTCACCTGTTGCGCACCACTTCGCGTGGTGCTAATCAAACTCAGACCGATTCACATTATGAACATTCCTCTCACACCCCTCCTCGCGAACATGACGCCGACGACGATGATCTTCGTGTTCTTCATCCTGCTGATGATGTTCGGTGCGAAAAAATTGCCCGATCTCGCGAAGGGCCTCGGCCAGGCCATCCGTGAGTTCTCCAAGGCGAAGAACGATGTGCATGACGAGATCATGCGTGAGGCGAATTCGCAGCCCCGGATCGAGACTCCCGTGCAGACTGCCGCAGTGCCGCCCCCCGCGGGCACACAGCCCGCCGCCGCTGCGCCGCAGCCCGCCGCTCCCGTGCACCACACCGAGACGCACGCGTAGTCGTCGCCCGCAAATCACTTTCAGAAAAAGGCTCGCCTCACGGCGGGCCTTTTTCTTTTCTCCCCGGTCATGAGGCGTGTGTTCTTCCTGCTGCTGTTTCCATTCGTCGCGCCGCTGCGCGCGGAGGATCGCGACCCCGCGCACGGCATCATTTTTTGCAGCTACAATGTGAAGAACTACCTCGGCCCCGATCAGGCATCCGCGGTGCGGAAGACGAAGCCGAAGCCCGAGAGGGAAATCGAGGCGCTGATCAAAGTGATCGCCGAAATCCATCCCGACGTGATCGGCGTCTGTGAAATGGGATCACCCGCGGCCTTTGCGGATTTCAAGTCGCGGCTGGAAAAAGCGGGCCTCGTTTTTGCAGACAGCGAATACGTGCAGGGCGAGGACGAGGATCGCCACCTCGCGTTGCTCAGCCGTTTCCCCATCGTGCATCGCGACTCCGCGCCAAAAGTGCGCTACCCGTTGAACGGCACGCAGCAGTCCGTGAAGCGCGGTTTCCTCGACGTGACCGTGCAGATTACGCCGCGTTACGAATTGCGCTGTGTCGGCACGCATCTGAAATCCAAGCTCCCCGCGCCCGAGGGCGAGGCGCTCATCCGCCGGCACGAGGCCGCCAAATTGCGCGAGCATCTCGATGCGATCCTCAAGGAAAATCCGGCCGCGAATCTGCTCTGCTACGGCGATTTTAATGACGCGAAAAACCAGCCCATGTTCAGCGAGATCACCGGCGTGCGCGGCTCGCCAAATCACATGACCGACCTCGCCGCGCGTGACGCACACGGCGATCGCTGGACGCACCACTGGCCCGTCGCCGACGAGTATTCGCGCATTGACTACCTCTTCGCCTCGTCCGGCCTGCTGCCCGAGGTGAAGCGCGAGACCGCGACCGTGTACCGTTCCGATTTCTGGGAAGTCGCGAGCGACCACCGCCCCGTCTTCGTGACGATCATCCCCGTGGAAAAGCGCCGCTGATTTTCGTCGCGGCGCAAGTGCGCTCGCACCTTGCCAGCGCAGGTGCGAACCGCGAACTTGCGCCGATGCACCGCCCGATCGTCTGCGCCCTCTTTTTCTGCACCGCGAGCCTCCTCGCCGGCGATGCCCGCGAGGACTGGGCTGCAATTACCGCGCTCGATGTCGGCCCCGGCCTCACGCAAAAGCACACCGCCGCCGAAATGTACGAGCAGTCGCTTGCGCACACCGCGAAGCAGGAGAAATCCCTGCGCGCATTTCTCGCCGCGCACTCCGCGGACACGAACGCCTTCGAGGCGCTGCTCCGCCTCACGCGCGTGCTCGACCTCCGTGCCGACATGAAGGCCGAGCCGCAGTCCCCCGAAGTCCTCGGCATTTTTCAAAAGGCATCGCAACTTGCGACCACAACCTCGCGCGAGACCGAACTCGAATTCGCCCTGGTCGGGAGGCGGATGCGCAAGTGGCGCAGCACGCGCCCACCTGTCGAGGAGCGCCGCGCGCTGCTCGATCAGGCTCGGCAGTTCGAAAACGCGCATCCCGGTGAACGGAGAATCCCGTCGCTGCTCGCCGAGATCGCGTCGCTCTTCGACTTTGATCCAGCCACGAAGGAAGCGCTGCTCCTCCGTGCCAAAAAGCTCACGAAGGATCCCGATCTCACGGCGCAGATCACCGACGATCTCCGCCGCCTCGCATTCCTCGGCAAGCCGCTCCCGCTGCGCTTCACTGCGCTCGACGGACGCCGCGTGGACGTGAAGGAGTGGCGCGGAAAAGTCGTGGGCATCGTGTTTTTCGCGACGTGGTCCCTCCCGTCGAAAACCGCGATCCTCGATCTCAAGCGTGCCATCGAGGCCGCCGGCCCCGGCGCGGAACTCGCCGCAATCAGCCTCGATGCGGAGCGCGATGCACTCGACGATTTTCTCCGCGCGAAAGGCATAACCTGCCCAGTGACGTGGGACGGAAAAGGCTGGGACGGCCCGCTCATGCGCGCCCTCGGGATCAACTCCGTGCCGACGACATGGCTGCTCGACAAGAATGGCATCCTGCGGTCGCTCGACGCGCTCGAAGATCCCGACGGCCAAATCCGCAAGCTGCTCGGCGGAAAATAGGATGCCGACGCGCAGACTTGCCGCGCGTGCCGTCGTGCGCTTCGCTCTCCGCCCTTCTTACACACGAAATGAGCAACGACGCATTCAAGACACTGACCCCTTTCGATCTCGGCAACGGCAAGCGGGGAAATTTTTACAGCCTGCCCGCGCTGGAGAAATCCGGAGTCGGTCCAATTTCAAAACTGCCGATCTCGATCCGCATCGTGCTCGAGAGCGTGCTGCGCAATTGCGACGGCAAGCGCGTGCGCGAGGAGGATGTGAAGCTGCTGGCAAACTGGAATGCGAAAGCTCCCGTGCAGGTCGAGATCCCGTTCGTCGTCGCCCGCGTCGTGTTGCAGGATTTCACCGGCGTGCCGCTGCTCGTGGACCTCGCGGCCATGCGCTCGGTCGTCGCGCGACTCGGACGTGATCCGAAAATGATCGAGCCGCTCGTGCCCGTGGACCTCGTCGTGGATCACTCGGTGCAGGTGGATTTTTTCGGCAGCAGCGATGCGCTGCAAAAAAATCTGGAGCTCGAATTCAAGCGCAACCGCGAGCGTTACGAGCTGCTCAAGTGGGGCCAGCAGGCGTTCAAGACCTTCGGCGTCGTGCCTCCGGGCATCGGCATCGTGCATCAGGTGAACCTCGAATATCTCGCGAAGGGTGTCCTCCAATCACCAGTCACCAGTCACCAATCACCCATCTTCTACCCCGACACGCTCGTCGGCACCGACTCGCACACTACGATGATCAACGGCCTCGGCGTGGTCGGCTGGGGCGTCGGCGGCATCGAAGCGGAAGCCGGAATGCTCGGGCAGCCCGTGTATTTCCTCACGCCGGAAGTCGTCGGCGTGCATCTCACCGGCGCACCGAGCGAAGGCGTCACCGCGACTGATGTCGTGCTGCACATCACGCAGATGCTGCGCAAGGCGAAGGTCGTCGGGAAATTTGTGGAGTTCTACGGCCCCGGCGCGAAGGCACTCGCCGTCGTGGATCGCGCGACCATCGCCAACATGGCGCCCGAATACGGCGCGACGTTGGGCTTCTTCCCGATTGACGAGGAGACCGTCGCCTACCTGCGCGGCACGGGCCGCAGCGACGAGCACTGCGCGACGTTCGAGAACTACTACAAGGCGCAAGGCCTGTGGGGCATCCCGGCGAAGGGCGACATCGCCTACAGCTCGGAGATGGAACTCGATCTCTCGACCGTCGTCCCCGGCGTCGCCGGCCCGAAGCGTCCGCAGGATCACATCAATCTGCCGGACTTGAAAAATACCTTCACGTCCCTCTTCGCCAAGCCGCTTCCGGATGGCGGATACGGCAAGGCGGCAGGCGACCTCGGAAAGCTATTCGCCGTGCATCTCAATGGACGGGGCGATGCGAATACCGAAATGGCTTCGACGGATTCGAAGACGAATTTCCCGGCGGAAGGCGCGCCCAAGGATCAGGTCGAGATGATCTCCAACCGTCCGGCGCCGCACCCCGCGAGCGATCTTCCCACGTCCCCGTACCAGCGCGCCGACGTGAACGTGGGCCACGGCTCCGTGCTCATCGCCGCGATCACTTCCTGCACAAACACGAGCAATCCGAGCGTGATGCTCGCCGCGGGCCTTCTCTCGAAAAAAGCCGTGGAACGCGGACTCAAAGTGAACCCTGCCGTCAAGACTTCGCTCGGCCCGGGATCGCGCGTCGTCACCGATTACCTGAACAAGACCGGGCTCTCGCAATACCTCGACGCGCTCGGTTTC
Source organism: Spartobacteria bacterium (assembly GCA_025355595.1). Classification (GTDB taxonomy): domain Bacteria; phylum Verrucomicrobiota; class Verrucomicrobiia; order Chthoniobacterales; family Chthoniobacteraceae; genus SXWH01. The sequence continues at coordinate 759 of JANXZI010000334.1, read as the reverse complement.
CAGACCGTCGGCTACGGCTGCACGACTTGCATCGGCAATAGCGGCCCGCTGCATCCCGCGTTGGAGGATGCCATCACCAAGAACGATCTCATCACCGCGAGCGTGCTCTCGGGCAACCGCAATTTCGAGGCGCGCGTGCATCAGAACATCAAGGCGAACTTCCTCATGTCGCCGCCGCTCGTCGTCGCCTTCGCGCTTGCGGGCCACGTGGACATTGACCTCACGACCGAGCCGCTCGGCACCGGCAAGGACGGGCAGCCCGTTTTCCTCCGCGACATCTGGCCGAGCCAAAAGGAAATCCGCGACGTGATGAGCACCGCGCTCTCGCCGGAAATTTTCCGCAAGCTCTACACCGACTTCGCCTCGCAGAATCCGAAGTGGAACGAAATCCCCGGCACCGTCGGCGACGTTTTCGAGTGGAACCGCGCGAGCACCTACGTGCAGGAGCCGCCGTTTTTCACCGGCTTCGGCATGTCCGCCGGCACCATCGCCGAGATCAAGGGCGCGCGCCCGCTCGGCATCTTCGGCGACAGCGTGACAACCGATCACATCTCGCCCGCAGGTGCCATCAAGAAGGCATCGCCCGCGGGAAAATTTCTCACGGAAGCCGGCGTCGCATTCGAGGATTTCAACAGCTACGGCAGCCGCCGCGGCAACGACCGCATCATGACGCGCGGCACGTTTGCGAATGTGCGCATCAAGAATCTCATGTGTCCCGGCACCGAGGGCGGCGTGACCATGTTCCGTAGCTGCGTTCGT
>JANXZI010000314.1 GCA_025355595.1 Spartobacteria bacterium | reverse complement strand
GACATCACCACCGCGTCCACCTTGCGCAAAACGGCCAAACCCCTCGGCACCGGGAAAAGCAATCTGCATTGCTTCGTCCGCTCGGCTTGTATTGGCCAAGAGCACAACGAGGCTTCCCACAAACGCCATCACACGTAACTTCGACGTTGTCATTAATCAAGTTTCCCAGTGAGGTTCAGCGATAAAGTTGGAATGAGATAGAAGGTTTTAACCACGGATAACACCGATGACACTGATGAAGAGTTCTGATCAGTGTTTTCGGTGATATCCGTGGTATCAGTGGTTATCCTCGCTGGGAACTTTGTATTTCATCGTTCGAGATCTCGTGTTTTTTCCGACAGCGATTCGCGCCATTGTGGATATTCCTTTTCGAGTAACTTCGTTGGCCATCCGCCGTACCAGGGTGTGCCCGTGCGACGTTCTCGTTCGATCTCGCTCAGTGAATACCGTTTGACGCCGTCGCGACCTGCGAAAATCGATCTCGCGGCGTGCTGGGATTTGGAAGCCGCGCTCGAAATTCCGAAGGCCGGCACGAAGAGCCATCGCGTGCTCGTGTGCGGGCTGATGCCGGAAGTGGATCGCGACAGCGGCTCGCGCCGCGTCTGGGACTTGATCGTGTTCCTGCAGGAGCTCGGCTGCCACGTCACCTTCGTCTCGCACCACGCGACCTACATCCCGCGCTACGCACAGGCGCTGCGGCAGCGGGGCATCGCAGTGTTTGGCGGCTCGGGCGAATCGGTCGAGCCGCTGATCGCCACCGGCGCATTCGATCTCGCCGTGTTCGGCCTGTGGTTTCTTGCGGAACCGCACATCGAGTTCATCCGCCGCAGCTCGCCGCAGACGCGCATCGTGATTGACTCGATCGATCTGCATTTTCTCCGCAATGCGCGGCACGTCTTCACCACGAAACGCGGACGCGGGACTGCCTCGCTGGATCCCGCGTACGGCTCGGATTTCGTGCGCGAACTGAACACCTACGCGCAATCGGATGGCGTCCTCGCCGTCTCGCAAAAGGAAGCCGACCTCATCAATGACCTTGTCGCCGATGCGAGCCTGACGCGCTCGATGCCGGACAACGAGGATCTCGCCGTGTCGCCGATCCCGATGGCTGAGCGGAAGGGCATCGTCTTCATCGGCTGCTTCCGCCATGTGCCGAATGTCGGCGCGGTGGAATTTCTCTGCAAAAAAATCCTGCCCCTGATCGATCCGGCGCTGCTCGCAAAGCATCCCGTGTACATCATCGGCGACGGGCTCGATGACACGGTGCGCGATTTTGCAAAAGGCCTGCCGCATGTGCGGATGGTCGGCTGGGTGCCGTCGGTGCTTCCGTATCTTGAACGCGCGCGCATCTCGGTGATCCCGCTCCTCTTCGGCGCGGGCACGAAGCGCAAGATGCTCCAGGCGCTGATGACCGGCACGCCGACCGTCTCCACATCGGTCGGCGCGGAAGGATTCAGGCTGCGCGACGGCGAGCACGCGCTGATCACAGACGATGCAGTGAAATTTGCCGCGGGAATGACACGCCTCCTCAAGGACGGCGACCTGTGGCAGAAGCTCGCGCGCGAAGGACGGACGCACATCGCAGCCATGCACGGAAGGCAGACTCCGAAGGTGCACCTCCAGGAAACCATCGCGCACGTCCTCTCGACTCCGGCGAAGCAACTCGCGGACTCCGGCGCGACGACGGAGAACACTGCGCGGATGAATCGCGGTGACTACAAACAGATGGTCCACGACACCCGCGAAATCATCGGGCTCACGCTCCCGCCGGATGCGTCCGTGATCGTCGTGAGCAAAGGCGATCCCGATTTGGTCCGGCTCGACGAGCGGCACGCGTGCCACTTTCCGCAGGCGGAGGATGGAAAATATTCCGGCAGCCACCCTGCGGACAGTGCCGCGGCTATCCGGGAGTTGGAAATTTTGCGCGCGCGGGGCGAGGACTATCTCGTATTTCCGAAGAGCGCATTTTGGTGGCTCGATTACTACGTGGATTTCCGCAAGCACCTCGATCGGAACTACGCGCTCGTGTCGCACGACGGCGAGGCCTGCCGGATCTATTCGCTGCGCGAACAGCCCGCCGTGCAACCCCGTGAATCGGGGACCGGCATCGCCGTTGCATCGCCGGAAAGTCCCGCCACACGCAGCGGCGACGGAGTGCGCGCGATCGCATTTTTCCTCCCGCAGTACCACCCGATCCCGGAGAACGACGAATGGTGGGGCAAGGGCTTCACCGAGTGGCGAAACGTCGGGACCGCGAAGCCGCTCTTCCCGGAACATTACCAGCCGCATCTGCCGTCGGACCTCGGCTTCTACGATCTCCGCCTCGATGAAACGCGCGAGGCGCAGGCCCGGCTCGCGCGCGAATACGGCGTCCACGGATTCTGCTACTATCACTATTGGTTTTCCGGGAAGCGGCTGCTCGAGCGTCCCGTGGAATCCATGCTCGAAAGCGGGCAGCCCGATTTTCCATTTTGCCTGTGCTGGGCGAATGAGCCGTGGTCGCGACGCTGGGACGGCAGGCCGCACGACGTGCTCCAGGCGCAGGAATACAGCGAGGCGGACGACCTCGCGCACATCCGCTGGCTGCTGAAGCCTCTCGCCGATCCGCGCGCGATCCAGATCCAAGGCAAGCCGGTTTTCATGGTTTACCAAGCGCGCGAACTTCCCGATCCTGCGCGCACCGTGGAGACATGGCGGCGCGAAGTGGATCGCGCGGGACTGCCCGGCATCTATCTCATGGCCGTCGAGACCGGCTGGGATGCCGGCTGGGATGCGACGGCGGCGGGCTTCGATGCGAAGGTGCTTTTCCAGCCGCAATTTTCAATGCTCGCCCAGACTCCGCGCATCGAAATCCCCGGCAGGCCGGACCTGCATGTCTTCGACTACGACAAGGCGTGGCCCGCGCTCGCGAATCCCGAGCCGGTCGCCTACCGCCGCTACGACACCGTTTTTCCCTCGTGGGATAACACCGCGCGCAAAGGCGACAAGGGATGGGTGGTGCAAAATTCCACGCCGGCCGCGTACGAGCAGTGGTTGCGTCACGCGATCGAACGCGCTCGCAAAATGCCCGCAGGCGAACAGCTCGTCTTCATCAACGCATGGAACGAGTGGGCCGAAGGCACGCACCTCGAACCCGACATCCGCAACGGCCGCGCCTATCTCGAAGCGACACGGCGCGCGCTGGCCGTTCAGACCGCGGCACCCCGCAAATCCAAGTCGATCCGCACGTGATGCCCGAGCCGAAACTCGAAGTCTGCCCGAACCCCGTTTTCATCATCGGCGCGCCGCGGTCCGGCACCAGCGTTCTCGGCTGGGCTCTCGCGCAGCACTCACATCTGTGGACTTCCCGCGAGTTGGATCTGCTTTTTAATCTATACGGGAAGAACCATCTCTGGGATGCCTACGCAGCCGCCACCTCACGACCGGAGGGCAACTGGCTTTTCGAACACGGGGTGCATTATCGGGAACTCTTTGCGTATCTCGGCCTCGGGATAAATGCCCTCTTCACCAGCAAGAGCGGCGGCAAGCGCTGGGTGGAACAGACGCCCGTGAACACCTTTCTCGCCGAGGTCCTGTTCGACATGTTTCCCGGCGCGCAGTTCATCCACATGCTGCGCGACGGGCGCGACGTGGTGCATTCGATGATGAATTTTTACAAGCGGTTCCCCGGCAAATCGCGCGAGGAGCTCATCGAGTCCGGGCAAGTGCCGGACTGGGGCAGGGATTTCCGCCACGCGTGCAATACGTGGGCGCTGTTTGTCACCGTCGCCGTGGAGAACTGCGGACGTTTTCCCGAGCGCTGCCTGACGGTCCGCCATCACGAGCTGGCGAAGGATCCGGACGCCGGATTCCAAAAAATCTGCGCGTTTCTGCGGGAGCCATACGAGGAGAAAATGGCGGATTTCTACCGCTCCAATCGCATCAACTCCAGCTTCACGCCGGATGCGTGGACCGCGCCTGATGCCGCCGCGAAATCCACGCGACTGAATCGCATCCCCGATCCGTGGAAGGGATGGAATGAGGAGCAGCGGAAAATCTTTCTCGAAGAAGCGGGCGCGGCGATGGCGTTATGCGGAATGCCGGTCACGGAAGCGAAGCCCCTCGCAGCGGCGATCCCCGTCGCGCGTCCGCGCCCCGCGACCCCGGTGATCATCCCGGCGGCCCCCGCAATCATCGAACACTCGCCATCCGAACCGATCACCTTCCGGTGCAATGTCTGCGGCGCGACCTCCGTGGTGCCATTCGGACAACTGGATCGCGAAGAGCGATCCTGCTCCGCGTGCGGCTCGACTGTCCGCTGGCGTTCCATCGTTCACGCGCTTTCCACGGAATTGTTTGGCAGCAACCTCGCCCTTCCGGATTTTCCGACGCGGAAGGACATCAGGGGAATCGGCATGACCGACTGGGATGGCTACGCCGTTCCGCTCGCCGCCAAGCTCGAT
>JANXZI010000301.1 GCA_025355595.1 Spartobacteria bacterium | reverse complement strand
CTTCCGCGGCGAGGGAGGCCATCGCCACGTCGTTGAATTCCCGCGGGCGCGGCAGCTCGACTTTGAATTCCTTCCGGATGCGGCCGGGCCGCGGCGAGAAAAGCAGCACGCGGTCGCCGAGGCAGACGGCTTCGCGGACGTTGTGCGTCACGAAGAGGATCGTATTTTTCCGAGCGGCGTGAATTTTCTGCAAGTCGCCGTAGAGCTGCTCGCGCGTCATGGCGTCGAGCGAGGCAAAGGGCTCGTCCATGAGCAGCACGCGCGGGTTCGGCGCGAGCGCGCGGGCGAGGGCGACGCGCTGCTTCATGCCGCCGCTCAGCTCGTGGATGTTCGCGCGCTCGAAGCCGTCGAGGCCGACGAGGTGCAGGTAGTATTTCGCGACTTCGAGGCGGTCCTTGTTGCTCAGATCCGGCTTCAGCTTCAGGCCGAAGATCACGTTGCCGAGCACGTCGAGCCACGGGAAAAGCGCGTGCTCCTGGAACATGACCGTGCGGTCGCGTCCGGGCTCGGTGATCATCTTGCCGTTCACCTCGGCCATGCCGGTGAAGTTCCGCTCGAGGGCGGCGACGATGCGCAGCAGCGTGCTCTTGCCGCAGCCGCTCGGGCCGACGAAGCAGACGAATTCGCCCTCGCCGATTTCGAGGTTGATGTCGTCGAGCGCCTGGACGGTGCCGCGTTTGGTGGTGAAATTTTTGCTCACGCCGACGAGGCGGATTTTTGACGGCGGCGGCGCTGCGAGTTCGGATGCGAGGCTCATGGGCAGAAGTCAGGAGTCAGAGATCAGGAGTCAGGGCTTCACGATGAGTCTGGCAAGGTCGGCGTCCATCGGCAGCAGGCCGGTGGCGCGGGCGTCGCGCTGCATGGTGGCGAAGTCGGCGGGCTGGATTTCGGTGGTGAATTTCAGGCGCGGCCAGGCGCGATCGAGCAGTGCGGCGGGGAGCGGTTTGCCGGTCGCTTTTTTCAGCGCTGCGGAGACGGCGGACTTTGCCCACGCGGGATCGGCGTTGATCTTTTGCACCAGCTCCGCGTGTGCGGCGGCGAATTTTTCCAGCAGATCATTTTTCCGCGCGAGCGATCTCACGCTCGTGGCGATGAGCGTGGTGAGCACGTCGGCTTGCTCGACGAGCACCTGCCCGCCGGCCTCCATCTCGAGGCGTGAGACCCACGGCTCGACGGTCCACGCGGCGTCGAGTGCGCCGCGCCGGAAAAGATCGAGCTGATCGGGGTTCGCCGTCGGGACGACGTGCGCGTCGCCGCCGCGCTGCGTGATCGCGAGGCCGCCCGCGATGAGCCATGCGCGCGCCGCGACATCCTGCGTGCCGCCGAGCTGCGGCGTGGCGATTTTCCTGCCGCGAAAATTTGCCGCCGATTTCAGCGGCGAGTCCTTTTTTACCACGAGCGCCGCACCGCCGCGCGCCACGCCGACGAGGACACGGATATCCGCGCCGCGGCTCCGCGTGTAGCCATTGATGACCGGGCTCGGGCCGACGTAGGTGAGGTCTGCCGTGCCGGTGAACAGCGCCTCGATCGCACTCGGCCCGGCGTTGAACGGAATCCATTCGATCTTCGCGCCCGTGCGCGACTCGAACCAGCCCTGCGCGGCTTTCGTCTGCGTCTCGTGAAAGCCGACCAGCGCCGGCGCGTGCGTGATGTTCGGAAAAAATCCGACGCGCAACACAGGCCGTCCGTCCGCGGAGACAGGATCACTTTTCTCGCAACCCGCCAGCAGTGCGACGATCGCGAGCATGACCGCGAGGAGGAAATGACGGGATGATCTCAGCCGCAAAAAGGCGCGAGAAGGCGCGAAAATGGATCTTTGGGAATGGGGTTCCGGGGAAACTCGCGATGTCGGCGCAGGCGAACCCTTGGAGTGCGGTGGCAAGCGTAAGCGCGACACCGCCTTCTCGACGCGCTCGCGGGCTGCGACGCTCGTGTGAATCCATATCCGTTCCCGCCGGAAATCCCGTCCGAAGGCGGCGTGGCGCTGTCGCTTCCCGCCGCACTCCAAGGCGCCATACGTGTCTCCGAGACTCGGGTTTGTTCGGGGCGCGCAATGTTGCCGGCCATCGCCGTCAGCCGCTCGCACAGCCCCATGATTTTTAGCGCCATCCCGCGCATTTTTGCGGCAAAAAATCATATGCAAAATTCCGGCTCGGTAAGTTCCGGCGCTTTGTTTGCGGCGACTTTTGCGCGGGTGGTGAGATCGAGGTGACGCACGAGTTCGACGACCTTTGGCACGAGGCCGTCGCGGCGCAGGTGCTGGAGCGTGACCTCCGCGAGCTGCGCCAGCGTGTAGCGGTCGAGGACGTTTGAGATGGCGTTGCGCACATCCATCATGATCAGGCGCAGGCCGCAGTGCTGCTCGTCGGGACATGAACAGCGCTCGTAGGCCGTCACGCTTGCGCAGCCGATGGGCGCGAGCGGGCCGTCAATCTGGCGGACGATTTCGCCGATGTGGATCTGCGAAGCGGGGCGCGCGAGCGAGTAGCCGCCGTATTTCCCGCGCGTGCTGGAGAGGAAGCCGGCGTGGCGGAGTTCGGCGAGGATTTGCTCCAGAAAAGTGGCGGGCATGCGCTGCGCCTCGGCCAGCGCGGACAGCGGCACGAGGTTGCGATCGAGAGCTTGCGCCATCGCAAGATCGAGCAGCGCCCGGAGTGCATATTCGCCTTTTTTGGAGAGCTTCATTTAAATCAGACTGGATTACATGGGATAAGACAAATCTGGAATCAAGTAGAACTTCCTAATTTCTTCTCCCAGACTGCGATTTACCTCTGATGGAGCGCGAGGAATGTGTCCCGAGCAAAGGCGCAAAGACGCAAAAGTCGGTAAGATTAGTCGGGAAAATTCTACGCCGTCATGTCTTTGCGCGAGGCCCGATCCACGACGACCACTTTCCTCCCAAAAAGCAAACCGCCGACACCAGTCTCCCGGTGTCGGCGGTTGTGAATTTTTACGCGGTGCCCGCTGCCTTACGCGAGCAGTTCCTGAACGACGGTGCCGCCGCGCACGATGTCAATCGGGCGGTTGCCGGGGGCCATGAGGCGCTTGTCAGCGTTGATGCCGAGGCAGCGATAGACGGTCGTGGCCATGTTCTCGACGGTGAGGCCGTCCTCGGCGGGTTCGCCGCCGGTCGGGTCGGAGGAGCCGTGGACATAGCCGCGCTTGAAGCCGCCGCCGGCGAAAGCGACCGAGAAGACTTTCGGCCAGTGATCGCGGCCGGCGTCCTTGTTGATCTTCGGGGTGCGGCCGAATTCGGAACTGACCATGACGAGCGTCTTGTCGAGCATTCCGCGACGGTCGAGATCGGTGATAAGTGCGGCGAAGGCCTGGTCGAACTTCGGCAGCGTGCGCTGCATGGAATTCGCGATGCCGGAGTGCATGTCCCAGCCGCCATACGTGAGGCTGACGAGACGGACACCCGACTCGACCATGCGGCGTGCCATGAGCATGCGCTGGCCGGCGTCATGCATGCCGTATTCCTCGCGGATTTTCTGCGGTTCGGCGGCGAGATTGAACGCCTCGCGGGCCTGCGGACTGGAGACGAGCGAATAGGCGGCCTGGTAGAAGCCGTCCATCGCGGTGAGTGCGTCGCTTTTTTCCAGCGTGCGGAAATGCTCGTCCACGGTGGAGAGGATGCTGCGGCGGCGGTCGAAGCGCTCGTTCGTGATGCCGGCGCGCATATTCAGATCGCGCACGGTGAAGCCGGTCGAAGCCGGATCGCTGCCGAGGCTGAACGGCCCGTAGGCGCTGCTGAGGTAGCCGGTGCCGGCGAATTCATTCGGCTGGCTGGGCACGCAGACGTAGGGCGGCAGACTGTTGCGCGAGCCGAGCTCATGACTGATGACGGAGCCGAACGACGGATACTGAATCGCGGGCGACGGACGGTAGCCGGTGAACATGTTGTGCGTGCCGCGCTCGTGCGCCGCTTCGCCGTGGGTCATCGAGCGGACGATGGTGAGCTTGTCCGCGATCTTCGCGGTCTTCTCGAGATACTGCGAGAGCTTCACGCCGGGGATCGGTGTATCCACGGTGCCGAGAGGCCCGCGGTATTCGATCGGCGAAAGGTGTTTCGGATCCCAGGTCTCCTGGTGCGCGCAGCCGCCCGGCAGGTAGATGTGGATGAGCGACTCGGCGGTCGCCTCAAATTTGTCGGTCTCGGCGGCGCGCAGCTTGAACAGGTCGCCCATCGTCAGGCCGATGCCACCGGCGAGGCCGGCATAGAGAAATTCACGACGGCTGGTCTTGCGGAAATGCGAAGGATCGTCGTTCCAGGTTACAATTTTGGTGTCGCTCATAATGGTGGTGTTCAGGAGTTGTGATAGCAGGGAAGCCTGCGGCTTGGAGGTGAAATCCGACTGCGATGGCCCGCTTAGGAAAAAGATCGCTCTTTTTTGCGAAGGGCAACGCTGACCGGTCGGCATCGGGTGCGGAAACGGCTGTTTGTCCGGATCCTGCAAGACTGATTGGTCAGAAAGACACCCCTTTTTTCCCGACACGCTCTCAGCCCAGGAGTCCCATCACGAGCTTGCCGTGGACGTCGGTGAGGCGGTAACGGCGGCCTTGGAATTTGTAGGTGAGCCGCTCGTGGTCAATGCCCAGCAGGTGCAGCATCGTCGTATGGAAATCGTGGATGTGGACGCCGTCGCTCACGATGTTGTAGCCGAACTCGTCCGTCTCGCCGAACGTCGTCCCAGCTTTGATCCCGCCGCCCGCCATCCACGCGGTGAAGCAGCGCGGGTGATGATCGCGCCCGAAGTTCGCGGAGATTTTCCCCTGGCAATAATTCGTGCGACCAAATTCGCCGCCCCACACCACGAGCGTGTCATCGAGCAGCCCGCGCGCCTTCAGATCGCTCACGAGGGCCGCCGCGGGCTGATCGGTTTCCTTGCAAAGCCTCGGCAGGGCTCCCGGCAATCCGTTGTGATGATCCCAGTCCTGATGGTAGAGCTGGATGAACCGCACGCCGCGCTCCGCGAGCCTGCGGGCTTGCAGACAGTTTGCGGCGAAGGAACCGGGCGTCTTCACATCAGGGCCGTAGGCGTCGAGCGTCGCGGGCGATTCGTTCGAGATGTCCGTCACATCCGGGATGCTCGTCTGCATGCGGAACGCCATCTCGTAATTGTCCACGCGGCTTTGGATTTCCACATCGGGCGTGCCGGTGAGCTGGTGCTCGTGCAGCTCGCGCAGGCGGTCGAGCATCATGCGCCGGCTGTCCGCGCTCACGCCGTCGGGATTTCCGAGGTAAAGCACCGGATCTTTCGCCGCGCGAAACTGCACGCCCTGATGCCGCGTGGGCAAAAACCCGCTACCCCACAAATGCGATCCGAGCGGCTGCCCGCCCTTCCCTTTCGTGATCATCACGACGAACGACGGCAGGTTCGCATTCTCCTGCCCGAGCCCGTAGCTCAGCCATGCGCCGATGCTCGGCCGGCCCGCGATCTGCGTGCCCGTCTGCATGAAAGTCACGCCCGGCCCGTGGTTGATCGCCTCGGTGAACATCGAGCGCACGAAGCACGCATCATCCGCGATCCGCGCCGTGTGCGGCAGCAGTTCGCTCACCCACGCGCCGCCCTTTCCGTGCTGCGCAAATTTGAACGGAGATCCCACCAGCGGGATGGACGACTGATTCCCCGACATGCCCGTGAGCCGCTGCCCGCCGCGCACCGAATCGGGAAGCTGCTCGCCATGCCGCTGGTTGAGCACCGGTTTGTAGTCAAACAAATCGAGCTGTGACGGCCCGCCCGACATGAAGAGATAGATCACGCGCTTCGCCTTCGGCGCGAAGTGCGGCCTGCCGAGCACGCCCGTGTCGAGCGTCGGCGCGGCGAATGCGGACGTCGCGAGCATGTCCGCGAGTGCCATCCCGCCGAGACCCATGCCGAAACGGTTCAGGAAATGGCGGCGGTTGATTGCGAGCGGGAGCGGGGCGTTCATGGCCTATCAGCGTTTCACGACGCACGCATCGTGGTTCAAAAGCACCTGCGCGAGCACAGTGGCGGCGGCGGCTTCCGGCGCAGGAATGCCCGCATCGCGTTTCGCGCTGCCGGTTTTCAGCAGCTTGTCCGCATCGGTCGGCGTCCGACGAAAGTGTGCGAGTTGCTCGTGGTAGAGCTGCGTCGTGATTCCGATCTCCCGCGCATCCGGCTTACGGCTGAGGCAGCGCAGGAAGCCCTGCTCGATCATCGCGGGCAGATCCCCATTCGTGTCCTTGTGCAGCTTCTCGCCGAGCACGCGCGCGGCTTCGACATATTGGATTCCATTCAGGAGGATGAACGCCTGCAGCGGCGAGTCCGTGCGCTCGCGTTTCGCGATGCACACGGCGCGGCGCGGCGCATCGAACGTCACCATCGCCGGCGGCGGACTCGTGCGCCGCCAGTTTGTGTAAATGCTCCGGCGATACGCACCGTCGCCGCCGCTCACACCAGCGGGCTTGAACGCCTCGCTCATTTCGTACGGACTCACCGGCGGCCCGCCGATGCGTTCCGCGAGCAGGCCGGACGCGGCCAGCGCATTGTCGCGCACCATTTCCGCCGCGAGGCGGATGCGCGGCCCTCGCGCCAGCAGTTCATTTTCCGGATCGTCCGTCATCGTCTTCGCATCCGCCATGCTCCGCTGGCGGTACGTGCGGCTCATCACGATTGCCTTCACGAGCGCCTTCACATCCCAGCCGCTTTGGATGAAGCGCGCCGCGAGCCAGTCCAGCACCTCGGGGTAAAGCGGTCGCGCCCCCTGACTGCCAAAATCCTCCGCCGTCATCACGAGCCCGCGGCCCCAGATGTTTTGCCAAATGCGGTTCACCGTCACGCGTGCCGTGAGCGGGTGCTGCGGATCGGTGAGCCACTGCGCGAGGCCGAGGCGGTTGCGCGGCGCGTTCGCGGGAAATGGCGAGAGCGCGGCGGGCGTGACCGGCGGCGCCTCGTCGCGGCGCTGGCTGTATTCGCCGCGGGAAAGCACGTAGGCCTTCTTCATTTCCGGCAGCTCGCGCATGACCATGATTTCCTTCTGCCCGCTCACAAACTTCACCGCCTCACCTCGCGCGGCGGAAAGTGCGGCGAGTTGTTTCGCGTAGTCGTCGTCAGCCGTGGCGAGGAAATAATCGAAGAGCGCTGCATCGGGGAGCGCGGCCTCCGCCTTCTGCTTGTCGAATGCCGCAAGCGCTTCGAGTGGCGTGAGCGCGCGCGCGAAGACACGGAAATCATCAATCGCCCCGCCCTTGAAACCGCGGTCGCGGAAGCGTTCGCCGAGCGCGATGTTGTCACCGCCGCCGCCCGTGATGTCGCGCGTGAGGTGGTCCTCGATCACATCCGTCGCCGCGGGCGTGCCGTTCACAAAAATGCGCAGGCCCGACGCTCGTCCGCTGCCGTCATTCGTCACGACGACATGCGTCCACTCATTGATCGCGAGAGCCTGCTGCGCGCGGATCGAGATCGCGTCACCAGGCCAGAAGTGGATCAGCGACCACTTCAGCCGCCCGTCCTCGATGAGCAGTTCGTAGCCGCGGCTCGCCGCATCGGTCCACGCCTTCGAGCGGTGGAAGACGACG
>JANXZI010000230.1 GCA_025355595.1 Spartobacteria bacterium | reverse complement strand
CACTACTCGGACGCGCTCGGCCACTACCTCACCGTCCCGAGCATCACGAACTCGCTGAAATATGCGGGCCTGTCCGTCTGCGTGGACATCGTGCTCGGCCTCGCCATCGCCTACGTGATCGTCCGCACCAAACTTCCCGGTCGTCAGGCACTCGACACGATCTCGATGCTCCCGCTCGCCGTGCCAGGTCTCGTGCTCGCATTCGGCTACATCTCGATGACGCAACCAGGCCGCTTCTTCGCATTCCTGAATCCCGGCAAAGATCCCACGCTGCTGCTCGTCATCGCCTACTCCGTGCGCCGCCTGCCCTACGTCGTGCGCAGCGCCGTCGCCGGCCTCCAGCAGACGAGCGAGACCCTCGAGGAAGCCGCGCAAAATCTCGGCTGTCCCCCGCTGCGCACGCTGCGCCGCATCACCTTCCCGCTCATCGCGGCAAACGTCCTCGCCGGTGCGCTCCTCGCATTCAGCTTCGCGATGCTCGAGGTCAGCGACTCGCTCATCCTCGCGCAAAAGCAGCAGCACTTCCCGATCACCAAGGCGATCTACGAGCTGTTCCAGATGATCGGCGACGGCAAATTCCTCGCCGCCGCGCTCGGCGTGTGGGCGATGGTTTTCCTCGGCCTCACCATCGCCGTCGCCAGCCGCATCCTAGGCAAAAAGATGGGCGCGCTCTTCCGGGCGTGAAAATGTAGCGCCGACGATTCGTCGGCCCCGCGCGATCGGTCGGGAGCGGCGAGCGGAATTTCGCTGCGTTCTTCGTCGTCCGGCATCCGATGCCCGTGCGCTTGCGGGCACAGCACGCAGGCGGAGCGCGATTTTGCACATTCTTCCTGCTTCCGCGCCTTTTGGCCGACGATTCGTCGGCCCCGCATTCGCGCCGTGCGCGAGGTTGGAAAATCTCGCCTACGTTGCCTGCGCCGCCGAATTGTCCCTTGGGTGTCACGTCGCGATCTGTTTTCTTTGCGTTGATGAAGAAACTCCTCGCCGAATTCCTCGGCACATTCGGCATGGTCTTCGCGGGCACCGGCGCGATCATCGTGAACGATCAGACCGGCACACTCGGCCACGCGGGCATCGCGCTCACCTTCGGTCTCATCGTGCTGACGATGATCTACAGTTTCGGCGATGTGAGCGGCGCGCACCTGAATCCCGCCGTGACTATCGGCTTCGCCGCCGCAGGCCGCAGCGAATGGCGCGGCGTCCCCGGCTACATCGCCGCGCAATGCGCGGGCGCGTTCGCCGCGAGTGGAGTGCTGAAATTTCTCTTCCCAGCGAGCGCACATCTCGGCGCGACCCTCCCCGCGGGCAGTGCATGGCAGAGCTTCGTGCTTGAATTCTTGCTCACATTTTTCCTCATGCTCGTCGTGCTCAGCGTGAGCACCGGTGCGAAGGAGAAGGGCCTCACCGCAGGCATCGCCATCGGCGCACTCATCGGGCTGGAGGCGATGTTCGCCGGGCCGATCTGCGGAGCCTCGATGAATCCCGCCCGCTCCCTCGCGCCCGCGGTCGTGAGCGGCCACCTCGATCACCTGTGGATTTACCTCGCGGCTCCCGTCCTCGGCGCGCTCCTCGCGATTCCCGCGTGCTGCGGCGTGCGTGAGCCCGGCTGCTGCCGCGCACACTGAGTTCCTGTTTTCATCATCCGTCGTTTCCATGGTGCCGCTCGTGCTCATCCTCTGCACCGGAAATTCGTGCCGCTCGCACATGGCCGAGGGCATCCTGCGCGCCGCTGCGGGCGATGCGCTCCGCATCGCCAGCGCGGGATCGAAGCCCGCAGGCTACGTGCATCCGCTCGCGATCCGCGCACTCGCGGAGATCGGCATTGATCTCTCCGCGCACCGCTCGAAGCACCTCAGCGAATGCCTTTCAGAAAGCGTCGAGACCGTCATCACCGTCTGCGGCAACGCGGATCAGGCGTGCCCGATGTTCCCCGGCCAGGTGAACCGCCATCACTGGGGTTTCGACGTTTTCTGAAAGGCATTCGCTGAGGTGCTTCGAGCGGTGCGCGGAGATATCAATGCCGATCTC
>JANXZI010000222.1 GCA_025355595.1 Spartobacteria bacterium | reverse complement strand
TTCGAGGATTTCAACAGCTACGGCAGCCGCCGCGGCAACGACCGCATCATGACGCGCGGCACGTTTGCGAATGTGCGCATCAAGAATCTCATGTGTCCCGGCACCGAGGGCGGCGTGACCATGTTCCGTAGCTGCGTTCGTGAGAACGCAGGCACTTCAACGGAACCCGCCCGCGCTCTCACGAGCGCGGCGGGCGAGCAGATGCCGATCTACGACGCCGCGATGAAATACGCGGAGACAAAAACGCCGCTGATGATTTTCGCCGGACAGGAATACGGCACCGGCAGCTCGCGCGACTGGGCCGCAAAAGGCACCGCGCTCCTCGGCGTGAAGGCCGTCGTCGCGCAGAGCTTCGAGCGCATCCATCGCAGCAACCTCTGCGGCATGGGCGTCATCCCGTTCCAGTTTCCGGAAGGCATGAACGCGCAGACGCTGAAGCTCGACGGCAGCGAGACGTTCGACCTGCTCGGCCTCAGCGACGACATCAAACCGATGAGCGACGTCACACTCGTCATCCATCGCGCGAACGGCACTGAGGAAAAAGTCACGCTCCGCAGCCGCATAGATACCGCCATCGAAGTCGAATACGTCCGCCACGGCGGCATCCTACCGTATGTGCTGCGGCAGTTGCTCGCGTGATTTTGAATGTCGCAGGCATTCCTGGCAGGAGTCGGTGATTGGTTATTGTACATCATTTCCTGTGTTGCTGGAATTTGCCTCAGCATCGTGCTGCATGAGTTTGGCCATGTGTTTGGCGCTTATGTTACGCGCTCCAGGATATTCGAAATAGCGCTCGGCTCGAAGCCACGCATGGAAAAGTGGGTAGGTGGAACGCGATTGCGCATCTCGTTGTTCCCTTTCGAAGGATATGTCATCGCGGTGCCTCGCAGTTTAACTCTCTACCGGCTTCGCCGCCTCATCACCATCGGCTTGGGTCCGGCATTTTCTGTGTGCTACCTCGCCGCCTTGTTCTGGTTGTCCTCCGCTTTGATGGATTCCCGCCATCGATCATTCGACAGCGTTGTGACGCTTTTAATGTGTATCGAGCTCGCTGGGCTGGGTCGCACGCTTTGGCCTTACCAAGTGGTTGTGAACGGTATGAGAACCGGCACAGACATGCTGCAACTTTGGTGGACACTCACACGGCCTGTGCCGCAGCCGGAGGAGCACGAGCGGCAATTAGCGTATGCGGAGGCGGCCAGCCTGCACGCTCGGGGCAAATCGGAAGAGTTACAGGAGTGGATCAGGAAGATATTGGCCCGGCTTTCGAGGATGACGGTCGAGGAACGCGGGCAGTGGGCCAGTCTGTTTTTGGGTCTTGAGCAATGGCAGGCCGCTCAGGATGTGGCTGAGACCATTCTTTCCGATCCGAAATGCGACCGGAAAAATCCATGTCGCGCTGAAGCCGCGGATACATTTGCCTGTGCCGTGCTTTACGGTGATGTTCGGGACGCAATGCCGAAAGCCGTCGGCATCTTGAGGGATGCGATCACGCTCTTTCCGGACATGATCACGCTCAAAGGGTCGTTGGGCGCGTTGTTATTCGAGGTGAGGCAGCTCGACGAAGCGGAAGCGGTGCTCAACGAAGTAATTCATAAAAGTTCTGCGGACATCGATCATGGACTCAGTTCCGCATTCCTTGCTCGGATCGCCGAAGGTCGTGGGCAGATTGACGAGGCGAAAAAATTGGCGCAGATCGCCCGTCAAAATGCTGGCGAGATGGCCGTTGTGAAACGGGTGCTCGCGGGATTCCACGGAAACGCCGGTGCAGTATGACGCCTGCTTGTCCGCTGTTTTCCAAGCCGCACATGACATCTTAAAAAAATCGGGATTCTGAACCGCGCCAATTTCTCCACACCATGACGAACAAGACAGACACAATCCGAGAACGCTACGATGCGGTGCCGTATCGGCACGGCGCGGTTTCGGATTCGCACCCCGCGCGGGTCGGTGCGATTGCGCGTTTGCTCGGCATCAATGCCGCACCGCCGGATCGCTGCCGCGTGCTGGAACTCGGCTGCGGCGAGGGGATGAACCTGCTGCCGCTCGCCGAGCGTTTTCCGAAATCGGAATTTGTCGGCGTGGATTTTTCCGCGAAGCAGATCGCGACCGCGGAGGCTGCGCGTGCCGCGTGCGGGATCGGGAATGCGCGCTTTGTGTGCGCGGATTTGCGCTCGTGGAAACCGGAGGGCGCGTTCGACTACATCATCGCGCACGGCGTTTACTCGTGGGTTCCGCCCGAAGTGCGTGATCGGTTGCTCGCGGTATGCACGGAGGCGCTGTCGCCGAATGGCGTCGCGTATGTGAGCTATAACACGCTTCCCGGCTGGGGACTGCCGGGCGGGGTTCGCAAATTTCTGCTCGCGGAAACCGCCGCGCACGCCGCGCCGGATGCGCAGATTTCCCGCGCGACACAGGTGCTCGATGCACTCTCCGAGTGCATGAAGGATCAGCCTGGATCGTACGCCGCGAATCTCCGCGACACGCTCGACGACATGCGCGCGAAGCCGCCGGGCCTGCTCTTCCACGACGAACTCGCCGTGGTGAACGAGCCATGCACGTTCACCGAATTCACCGCCCACGCCGCGCGTCACGGGCTGCACTACGTCGCCGAGGCGCACTACGCCACGATGCAATTTGAAAACGTGCCCGCGACGATGCGCGCCTCACTCGCGCCGCTGCAACTCGATTTCGCGCGCGCGCAGCAGTTCATGGATGTCGTCTTCCAGCGCTGGCTGCGCAACAGCCTGCTCAGCCGCAGGCCCGTCGCCCCGGCGCGCGCCATTCGCCCCGGCGTGCTCGCCGACTGTGCGCTCGGCCTGCGCATGACAGTGGACGCGGCCAGCATCAATCTCACGCCGGGGCATCCGATGCAGTTCACGGGCATCCACGGCCTCGTGCTCGAAGCGCGCGCACCGGTGGAAAAGGCGATGCTCACCGTTCTTGCGAGTGCCTTTCCCGAGCGACTGCCATTTCCGAGTGCCTGCGCAAAGATGAACCAGTCCCTCGCCGAATGGGGACTGCCACCCGCGCAGGACTTCTCCGCGCTGCACGAATTCCTGCACCGACTCTTGGCGCTCGATGCGCTCGACGTGATACTCTTCGGCGACGGGGGTTGGCTGAAGACAGGCCCGCAGCCGGGCCTCAGCGCGCTCATGCGCCACCAGGCCGCGCATGATCTTCCGCTCACGAACCGCTGGCACGAGCCCGTCGCTCTCACCGAGGAGGGAAAGCGCGCGTTGATCGATCCATCCGCACGACCGGATGCTGAGTCGCTCATGCGCGCGGGCTTGCTCGTGTGAGCTTCATTGGCAAATCACACGTCGAGCGTGGAGAGCGCACAAGCAGGCAGCTTTGGAAGCCTTGCCGCGTTCACTGCGCGGCCACGACCGTGACGGCGATCCTCGCCACACGCCCGGAATCGTCCACGGCCTGAATCTGCCAGCGGCCCGGTGCGGCTTTCCACATCAGCGGATGCGACGGGGCGCTCACGCCGAGGTAGTGCGCCCCGGCGAACCAGTGAATCTCACGCGCGTCCGCCGCGGCATCGGCTTCGAGCGCGATCGAATTTTTCACAGCATCGCCGACGCGGAGCGCATACGTCAGCGCGGCCTGCGGTGAAACGATGCGCGGTGCCGGGCCGGATTCGCGATCGGTGTTGCTGACTGCGAGCGGCGGCAGCGCGGCACGCGGCAGGCCGGCGCGGCGGAATTGTTCGAGCCGTTGCGCCGGCCAGAATTCTGCGACCGTGCGGCGCAGGCCCGGACGCGCCTGCGTCACCGGCACGCGGAGGCCATTTTCATCGAGAAGAATTTCGCGATGCACGGAGCACACATCAATCGGCGACACGCCCGCGATGAAGCTGCCGTGCGTGCGGTGCGGGCAGTGCGGCCCCGCAAGCGCGCCGGAATCGGCGCAGAGATCCACGTTGGCGATCTCCGCCGGACGCGTCGGCTTTTTCGCGTGCAGCCCGAGACGCGTGACGGTCTGGAAGAGCAGGGGAGCCGCCGTGTCGCGGGCAAAAAGCCCCGGCATCGGCTTGCCGTCGAAGTTTCCGACCCACACGCACAGCACCCATTCGCCCATGACGCCGCACGCCCACGTGTCGCGAAATCCGTGCGACGTGCCGGTCTTCCACGCGAGTCCTGACGGCGCGCCCGGTTCGCTGCCGCGGAGTGCATCGAGCGTGAGCGCGCACGCGGCGCGCGAGAGCGATGGCTGGAAGGCGCCCGCCGTGCTGCCGATTTTGAAACGCGGAATGCCTCGGCCGTTTCCGTCCGCCAGTCCCGCGTAGAGCATCGCGAGCTCCTTCAGCGAAACTTCCGCGCCGCCGAGTGCGAGCGAGAGACCGTATTCGCCGGGTGCGCGATTCAATTCGACACCGGCGTTGCGAAGGAACGAATCCAGTCCGCCATTCGGCAGGCGCGCGAGCAGCTCGACGGCCGGCACATTGCGACTCCGCCGCAACGCCTCCGCCGCCGGGATCGGCCCGAGAAATCCGCGGTCTGAATTTTCCGGGTTGTAGCCGGCGAAACGTTTCGGCGCGTCGTCGAGCAGCGTGCGCGGATGAATCAGCCCCGCATCGAACGCCAGCCCGTAAATAAACGGCTTCAGCGCCGAGCCGGGCGAGCGCCGGGCCGTGACGCCGTCCACCTGGCCTTGGATGCCGTCGTTGAAAAATCCCGCGGAGCCGACGTAGGCGCGCACTTCACGCGTCGGGGCGTGAACGAGAATCGCCGCCGCATTGCGAAGCCCGCGGCTGCGTTCGCGCGAGAGAAAATCCGCGATGCTGCGCTCGATGGACTGCTGCTGCGCGAGGTCGAGTGTGGTTCGGATCATTGCATCAGAAACCGTCGTTCTGGCAGATGACCGGCCTACACTGCCGAGAGCGTTTGGTTCGGGTAGCGCGGGCGTCTCGCCTGCCGATTCACGCGTCTCGCGTGAATCATCGGGAGTCGAGAGGCCTCCGCTTCGCGCGACGTTTGTCGTCCCCTGATGCGCAGATCTCGCGACATCCGATGTGCCAAGGGAGACGCCCGGCACGGCAGGCGGGACGCCCGCGCTACCCGCGATCATCCGTCTTGCGAAGTGCGGTGCGAGCCGCGGCACCGGCGCGGGGTGCAGCACAAAATCCGCGTCCAGTGCGCTTGCCGGCTCGCCGCGTGCGGCGCGCAAGCGAGCCATGAGGCGTGCCTGTGCCGCAGCGAGCTTGGGATTTCCGTCCTTGCGCGGACGCCGCGCCGTCGGGCTTTGCGGCAGTACGCTCAGCGCCGCCGCCTCGCGCAGCGAAAGATCGCTCGCGGGCTTGCCGCACCACAGCAGGCTCGCGGAGGGTGCGCCTTCCACATTTCCGCCGTAGGGCGCGAAGGTGAAATACGCCTCGGCCAGATCGGTCTTGCCGTAATGCCGTTCGAGCTGCACCGCGCGGAAGACCTGTGTGCATTTGCCCCAGAACGAGCGCGTGTTGAGATGCCAGCGCAGGCGCGCGTATTGCATCGTGAGCGTCGAGCCGCCGCCGAGGCGCTGCCGCGATACAACGCCCCACGCTGAGCGCACGAGCGAGCGTGCGTCCGCGCCGTGGTGCGAGAAGAAACGCCTGTCCTCCATTTCGAGAGTCGCCGTGATCAGCTCGGGCGAAAGGTCGGCGAGCTTCGCGGGCAGGCGGTATTTTCCATCGCTGGTGAGCGTGATGAAAAGCACGCGTCCGTCGCGATCCAGCACCACGCGCGAAAACTCCGCGCGCGGCGGCAGCAGGTCGGGCTTTGGCAGCAGCAGCCAGGCGACCCACAGCGCACCGACGAGAATCGCGAGGGCAAATAGCGAGCGACGGAGAAACCTCCAAATCCTCGGATGTTGTCGCAAGCGGAGCGGCGTGCCTCGGGTAGCGCGGGCGTCCCGCCTGCCGGTCGTGGCGTCCTCGCCTCGACCATCGCACGCACGCGAGACGCCATTCTCGCAAACACCGTCACCCACGTTCGATGGTTCACGCGAGACGCGTGAACCGGCAGGCGGGACGCCCGCGCTACCCGAGGCATGGTCTTCCGCTTTCATCTTCATTCGCGGGGCAGCACGGTGAATTTCCCGGCGATGCCGCGCGCGTTCACGGCGCGGTCATACATGCTCTCGGCGTAGGCGGGCGGGAGCGTGAACGCGCCGGCGCAGGTCGGGCGCACGGAATACTCGAACGTCTTCGTCTCGTCGTGCGCGAGGTCGCAGAAGATCAGCGCGCGGTCTTCGCGCAGATCCACATACTCCGCGCCGGCGAGCGTGCCGAGGCCGGGCTTCAGCGCGTTCTTTTCGCCCTGCGGGGCAAAGTCGAAGGCGCCGGGGAGCAGTTCGCTCAGCGCGATGTGC
>JANXZI010000177.1 GCA_025355595.1 Spartobacteria bacterium | reverse complement strand
GTATTCGTCCACGATGGCGTGGCGCTCGGCGACGCAGCCGCTGCCGAAAGAAGTGCGGCCGAAGATGGTTTTCGATCGCATCTTTGGCAGTGGAAAACAGGACGATCGCGCGCGGCGCGACGCGGCACGCAAGAGCGTGCTCGATCTCGTGAAGGGTGATTTTCAGCAACTCAACGGCAAGCTCGGCGATCTGCCGGAGATTCTCTCACCGCTCGCTCCGGTGAAAAACGACATCCTCGTGCTCAGCGGACTCACCGCCGACAAGGCGCGCCCGCATGGCGACGGCGGTGGCGACCACGCGCGCGCGATGGGCGCGTATCTCACCGGTGCGCAGCCGCGCAAGACGGACGGCACGGACATCCGCGCGGGCGTCTCGGTGGATCAGGTCGCGGCCTCGCGCATCGGCGACCACACGCGCCTCCCTTCGCTCGAGCTGGGCACGGAGGGCGGCGCGATGGCGGGGAACTGCGACTCGGGATACAGTTGCGCGTATTCGTCCACGATGGCGTGGCGCTCGGCGACGCAGCCGCTGCCGAAGGAGGTGAAGCCGAAGATGGTTTTCGATCGCATCTTCGGTGCTGGCACCGGCGATGATCGCGCGCGGCGCGACGCGGCGCGCAAGAGCGTGCTCGACCTCGTGAAGGGCGACTTCCAGCAGCTCAACGGCAAGCTCGGCAAACACGATCAGCGCAAGCTCGACGAGTATTTCACCGGCATCCGCGAGATCGAAAAACGGATCGAGCGCACGGCGGATTTTCCGCTGCCGACGGTGCCCGATGGCTTCGCCATCAGCGACAAGGAACCCGCGACCTACGAGGAGCACATCCGCATTATGGCCGACCTCATGGTGCTCGCATTTCAGACGGACACGACGCGCGTCTGCACGTTCGTCCTCGCGAACGAGGGCAGCAACAAGCCGTACCCGTTCATCAAAGTTTCCGAGGGCCACCACGACCTTTCGCACCACGGCAACAGCGAGGAGAAGAAGTCGAAGATCCGCGAGATCAACCGATTCCACACCACGCAACTCGCCTACGTGCTGGGCAAACTGAAGTCCGTGAAGGAGGGAGACGGCACGCTGCTCGACCACACGATGCTCGCGTACGGCAGCGGCAATTCCGACGGCAACGCGCACAACCACGACAACCTCCCGATCCTCCTCGCCGGCCACGGCTGCGGCACGCTGAAGCAGGGTCGCCACGTCGTGTATCCCAAAGACACGCCGCTGAACAATCTGTGGCTCGCGATGCTGAACCGGATGGACGTCAAGATGCAGCAACTCGGCGACAGCAGTGGGGAATTGCCGGGGCTCACGTAGGCGTGGGCGGAAACCCACGTCGCGCTCTTCCGAGCGCGCCTACGCTCGCGCCAACTCGCCGCACAGTTTGCACCGCCGCGTTTTTTTATGCGTGAGCTTTGGACGGGGGCGCGCAGAAGATTCCCAAGCATGCGCATTGCTGCTACCGGGTGGGCGTAATCGAACACTCGTGAACATTCATCATCGCAACTTGCGTCGGGTCGTCATCATTGGCGGCGGATTTGGGGGACTGGAGGCCGCGAAGGCGCTCCGCAAAGCCAGCGTGCGGATCACGCTGCTGGACCGGCAAAATCATCATCTTTTCCAGCCGCTGCTCTACCAGGTCGCATCCGCGGCACTCTCGCCGGCGGACATCGCGGAACCGCTGCGCCACATCCTCCGCCACCAGGAAAATGCCGAGGTGATTTTGAGCGAGGCGCAGAGCATTGATGTCGCGAACAAGCGCGTGCTCACCGCGGACGGGCCGGTGGAATACGATTATCTCATCGTCGCCGCGGGCGCGCGGCATTCTTACTTCGGGCGCGATGAATGGGAGAAATTCGCACCCGGCCTGAAGAGCCTCGACGATGCGCTGGAAATCCGCCGGCGGATGCTCATGGCTTTTGAAGTCGCGGAGAAGACGCAGGACGATGCCGAGCGCGAGGCGGCGATGACATTTGTCGTCGTGGGTGGCGGGCCGACCGGAGTGGAAATGGCGGGCGCTGTCGCCGAGATCGCGCACGTCACGTTGATCAAGGACTTCCGGCACATTGATTCGTCGCAGGCGCGCGTTTTCCTCATCGAGAGTGGGCCCGAGATCCTCCAGGCATTCTCCGGCGACCTGCCCGTCCGCGGGCTGAAGCAGCTCACCAGCCTCGGCGTCGAGGTGCGGCTGAACAAGAAGGTCGAGGCGATCTCCGAGACGGGCGTCACCTTGACCGGAGGTGAAATAATCGCCTCGAAAACCATCGTGTGGGCGGCGGGAAATGCCGCATCGCCGCTTGGCGCGAGCCTCGGCGTGCCGCTCGATCGGCAGGGCCGCGTGATCGTGCAGGAGGACTGCTCGATCCCTGGCCACCCGGAGGTCTTTGTGATCGGGGATCAGGCGCACTTCGCCACGGGAGAAGGGCGAGCGTTGCCCGGCCTGTCGCCGGTCGCCATGCAGCAGGGCAGGCATGTCGCAAAAAATATCGCGGCACTTTTGCGTGGCGAATCTACGGCGCGCTTCGAGTATTTCGACAAGGGCATCATGGCGACGATTGGCCGGCACGCGGCCGTCGCGGAGATGGGCTCCCTCCGCCTGAGCGGATTCGTCGCATGGCTCGCTTGGCTGTTCATCCACATCATCTTCCTCGTCGGATTCCGCAACCGCTTCGCCGTGCTCTTCAACTGGGCCTACGCCTACGTGACCTTCGGCCGCGGCGCGCGAATCATCACGCGGCGCCATTCGGGAAGCGGCGGAGTCGCAGAGCCACCGAAGCAATGACGCCTCCGAACCCGCACTCGACGGACAGAGCCGCTGCGGGGCCGTCGAGGCGCATCTGCCACGGGGCGTTTTGTTGATTGCGTTCCACTGGCGATGAGCTGAGTTTTTTCCCATGAACACGCCCCACACCAAATGGGCCTTGGAGGCGGACTTCCTCCAGGCGTGCAATTGCGACTACGGTTGTCCCTGTGAGTTTTCCGCCCCGCCGACGCGCGGCTTTTGCGAGGGCACCGGTGCATGGAAAATCATCAAGGGCCATTTCGGCGACGTCTCACTGGATGGCCTCGCCGTCGCATTCGCGGCGCATTGGCCGAAAGCCATCCACGAGGGAGGCGGCACGCTCGCGCTGATCATTGATGAGCGCGCGAGCGCGGCGCAACGGAAGGCCATCCTGACCATTTGCTCCGGGCAGGCCGGCGGGATGCCGTTTGAGATTCTCGCGACGACTTTTTCCAAAGTGCTCGAGCCGATTTTTGCGCCCGTCGAATTCATCCTGAATGGACGCGACAGTTCCGTGCGCATCGGCGAAACGCTGAACATCGCTCTGGAGCCGATTAAAAATCCCGTCACCGGTGAGAACGAATCCGTGCGCATCGAACACAGCACTGGCTTCATCTTCAAAAGTGCGGAGGCGGTGTCAGGAAAGGAGTGCCGTGTGAATGTTCCGGGACTGAGCTTTTCGTGGCCGGACAAGGCAGGCTTTGTCACCCAGGTGAGCTACGGAAACTGACGCGGGCACCACTGGCGTGGATCACCCGGGCCGCTTGGAAAACGCGCTTCGCAAGGATCGCCTCATCGTGCTGGCGGGCCTGACCGGCATCGCCGCCGTGGCTTGGGTCCATCTGTTCATGGAGGCCCGCGCGATGGAGAACACCGGGGTCTGCCAGTGTCTCGGAATGGCGATGTCCGGGCCGGATACGAAGCCGTGGGCGTCCGCCGCGATCCTCCCGCTTTTCCTGATGTGGGCGGAGATGATGGTCGCCATGATGATCCCCTCGGCCGCGCCGATGATCCTCACCTTCGCGCAGGTGAACCGCAAACGGCGCGAGCAGGAGAGACCGTTCGTGCCGACCGGCCTGTTCCTGCTCGGCTACCTCATCGTATGGAGCGCATTCAGTCTCGTGGTGGCGCTGGCGCAATGGGCGCTGCATGGGCTGGCCCTGCTTTCGCCGATGATGAAAAGCAGCAGCCCGGCACTGGGCGCCTTGCTGCTTATCTTCGCGGGCGCATTTCAATGGACACCGTGGAAGCGCGCATGCCTGAGGCATTGCCGCTCGCCGCTGAGCTTTCTCCTCAGCGGCTGGCGCGAAGGCTGGAAGGGAGCGCTGCGAATGGGCATCGAACACGGCGCCTATTGCGCCGGATGCTGCTGGCTGCTCATGGCGCTGCTTTTTGTCGCGGGCGTCATGAACATGCTGTGGGTCGCGGCCATCGCGATCCTCGTTCTCCTCGAAAAAATCCTGCCTCACGGAACCCGGTTCGGCGCGGTCATCGGTGGCGTCCTTGTGGCGTGGGGAGTGTGGATGATCGCCGCCCATCTGCATTGACGCCATCAAGGGCGAAGGTGAGGGCGGCATAGCTGTGCAGGTGGGAACGCCCTCGCCGGGCACGACGTCAGCACCGTTCAGGCGCAGGGATGGCGGTAACTCGGAGGAGTACGGGTGCCACTCCTCCTGCATGAAATCTGCGCTCTCCGAGCCTGAGATCATCACCCGCAAGGGCAAGCCGGTTAGCCTGCGCGCCGGAACTCCAGCCATGACCGACACCCCGCCCGAATTCGCCGAAGACGCCCGCCCATGCGCCGGGGATTCGGGCCACCGGGAGGCGGGCGGGAAGGTTTACAGCTCTACTTGAATCCGATATAGTTTCTCCATGAGCACGATCCAGTTGATCGAAAAGGAGATCGCCAGTTTGCCCGAACCGCTGCAGCGCGAGGTCTATGACTTCGCCAGATTCCTCCGCATCAAGGTGCAGGACGAACACTTCGACGGTCTCCTCGTCAGCGAAGCCGTGCTGGCCCGTGATTGGAATGCACCGGGGGAGGATGAAGCATGGGCAAGCCTGTAGCAG
>JANXZI010000165.1 GCA_025355595.1 Spartobacteria bacterium | reverse complement strand
GTTTGGTTCCTGCGCCCCGCCGCTGTCGGTTGCCCGTCAGCCCCGGCACGCAAAAGTGTTAGTCGCGCACTGAGCCCGTTGCTTTCACCAGTGCGGGTGGAAAATAATTCGCCCTCGGGCGATCCACGCAAAATGCGCCGTCACCATTTTGAGGAGGCCGTGCCTGTTCATTGTCAGTCCTTCGTGTTGAGGCCGTTCTCTGGATGCGCCGGAATTTGCATTCTCCGTCATTCGTTGGGGTGCCTGTGTGATCCTGACGCGCCATTTCCAATGGATTTTCCGTCCCGGCGTTCGATGGCGGCAACACGATCATCGTTTCAGTTTCGCCAGTTTCTCCGCGAGTTCCCCAGGGGTGTTCATCGGGCGCGAGCAGCTTCCATTCGCGCAAAGGAAGGCCGCCGCCGTGTCGAGTTTCGGGTACTCCACGTCTGTGCGAGGCAGCGGGCCTTCGCGATGATCGAACCACTCGATGCGCGACATCGGCGGCGCCGAGCGCAGTGCTGCGGTGAAAAGCGCGCGCGCCGCGGGATCGTCCTTCCCGCCGACGACGGTGACGTGCGCGGGTTCAGTGCGGAGTTCGCGATCCGCGAGCAGGATGCCGCTCGTGCCGTAGCCCAGCAGTCCCACGACCACCGGCGACGCGAGATAGCGCATCGCATGTTCGGCCATCGTGCGATGCGCCGCCTTGCCAGTGTGCGCGTGGAGCAGATTTGCAAACCGCGCCAGCGCGATGTTTTCATCCGCCTGCGGCTTCGGCTTCAATGGCGCTCCGGGTGCGGCAGCGGCGGTCGCAAAGCCAAGCGCACTGTGAAAGTGCGACTCCATGAATGCCGCGGCCTCCTCCGCGCGAGCCAGCCAGCGGCGCTCCGCCGTCACGGTGTAGAGGGCAAGAAATCCGCGCGCCATCGCCAGCGTATCGGCGAGATACGGGCCAGCCGCATCTTTCTCGCCATGCCGAAATCCGCCGCCCGGCAGCGCACGGTGCGACACGATCCACTCCGCCGCCCGGCGCGCATCCTCGATGCTGCCCGCGTCTCCACCCGCTGCGTGGAGTGCCGCGAGCCCGGTGATCACCAGGCCGTTTTCGCGGGCGTAAATATTTTGATCCACGCGCGGGATGCCGAGCTTCCGGCGCGCCGCATCGCCGAGCGCAAAGTATTCGCCGCTGTGCTTGCCGGGCACCACATCCGCATCCTGGCTCGTGTAGAATGCGCCGTCCGGCGACGTGAGAAAATCGCGGAGATAGCCGCGGATTTTTTGCGCGAAGCCGAGCCACTCCGGCTCGCGCCACTGCGCCGACGCCATCGCGAGGACGCGGATGTTCTCCGCCTGAAACGGCATGATTTTTTCAAAGTGCGGGTGATCCCAATCCCCGTCCGTCGAGTACTGATACACGCCGCCCCACACCGGATCGATCAGCTTGCGCCCCGCGGTCAGCGTCTGGCGCGCCATCCGTTTCATCGCCGCATCGCCCGCCGCGCCCTCGGTGATGCAATACTCGAGCGCGTCCCAGTGCAGATATTTGTGCGAGTCGCCCCAGCCGCCGCGCTTGTTGTCGTAGGCGCGGATGAATGCGGCCCGCATCGCCGCGCGCTGCGCTTTGCCCAAAACCGATTCCGCCGAGGCGGCGATGACCGGTTCGGGAGCGACCGAGGGACCGGGCGTCGGATCATCAATGACCGCCTGCAAGAGCGCCGCCATCGGCTTCGGCGGAATGTATCCACGCCGCTTCACCAGTTCGCTGCCGTCCGTGTTGAAAATGATCGTCGCGGGCCAGCCGTAGTCCTCGTAGCGATTCGCGAGATCGGGACGCGCATCCTGATCCACCCGCACCGCGATATATTTTTCCCGGATGAGCGCGGTCACCTTCGGATCGGCATACGTCATTTCATCCATGACATGACACCAGTGGCACCACCCCGCGCCGAGATCGAGCAGCACGAAACGCTTCTCCGCCTTGGCCCGCTCGAAGATTGCATCCGACCACGGTTGCCACGCGATCCCGGCCTTTTCCTCCGCCGTGCTGACTGGCCCGGAAAAGACGACGCCAGCGATCATCATCACGAAAAGCCGACGAACGACGCTGCCGAGGCGATGCGGGCGAATAGCTTCCATCCGGCTTCGCGGAATCGTCACTTCCCGCACGTTCGCGACGAAAGGCTCGGGGTGCTGCAAAATGCTTTTCACGGTCCGAGCGGGAGCAATCATCGTGATCCATTCGTCGCCACACCTGCGCAATCCTTACACGCGATTTCAAAAATCTTTCGCGCATCGCCATGCCGCCTGCTATCTCACCCGCGTGACGCCACCCCCGGAGAGCGAGCCGCCAGCGAACACTGATCCCGCCAAAAGGCCTGCGCCCACGGCGTCCCCCGACGCGTGGCTCACGGACCACGGCGACTGCCTCTACCGCACCGCGCTCATGCGCGTGCGCAATCCCGACATCGCCGCCGATCTCGTGCAGGACACCCTCCTCGCCGCGCTGCGCACCGTGGAAAAATTCGCCGGTCGTTCGACGGAGCGCACCTGGCTCATGGGCATCCTGCGGAACAAAATCAACGACCATTTCCGCAAACTCGGACGCGAGACGAACTTCACCGACCTCGCGTTTTTCAACGACGAGCAGCACGAGAAATTCGACAGCGCAGATTTTTGGAACAACGACAAGCGCGGACCGCACGCATGGACTGGCGGCGGCGATGAAGCCCTCGCCCGCACCGAATTTTTCACCGCGCTCCAAGCCTGCCTCGGCAAACTCCCCGAGCGCGTCTCCGCCGTCTTCCTCATGCGCGAAATGGACGACGAACCCTGCCCCGTGATCTGCGAGACTCTCGGCGTCTCCGCATCGAATCTCTGGGTCATGCTCCACCGCGCGCGCATGGCCCTGCGCCACTGTCTCGAAGGCACGTACTTCAGCACTGCACCGCAGACGAAAGCATGATTCCCGCGCGATTTCCTGTAAGCGAATCCGGCCTTTTACGACTCACGCTTTAACCAGCAGCCACACGCCACATGCCCAGCAAACCCAACCGCATCAGGTCCGCGATTCATCGCGTGCTCGGGTGGCTGGCATTTTCGTGTCACGACATCAGCCGGCTCAGTTCGCAATCGCTCGACACCCGGCTCCCGCGGTTCACGCGCTTCCGCATGAGCGTCCACTACCTCATCTGCAAATGGTGCCGCCGCTACCGCGACCAGATCGCGCTTCTCCGCCGCGCCATCTCGCGCCTCGGCAACGACGCGCCCGAGTCCGGCCCCGCACTCCCTCCGGAGGCACGCGAGCGGATCAAAAAACACCTCTGCGACCACGGCGGGCACTGAGGATTGCGGTCGCGCTTCGGCCCGACACGACCACGGCGGGTGAAGCGCACAGCCGTGAGGAAGCCGCCGTTTTGTCCATCGCGCATTTGGCAGCCGCCGTTTGCACGCGAACTGCTCATGACATCGTACCGACCTCACACGATCGCCCATCCTGCGCGGGTCATTTTTCAAAATGCCGACTCCAGCAAGAATGCGCCCTCATGCTCTCGCGCGAAAGAACCGCGCCTATCGCAGCAGCGCGTTCACGCTCGCCGAAGTCATGGTGTGCATCCTCCTCATCGTCCTCTCGATGGGCAGCATCCTCATGATGAACCTCCGCTCCGCAAAAATCCTGCGCGCCAGCCGCGAGGTCGCCGCGGCCAGCCAGATGCTCCAGCAGCGGGTGGAAATGGCCCGGGATCGGTCATGGTCCGAAGTCGCCAGTTCGCAGGCGCTCGCCGCGCTCATGCAGACTGCGACCGACAGCGAGCCCGAGATCTCCGCCTCCAATGTTTCCGAACGGATGACGGTCACCGTGCCGAGGGCCACCGCGGACGGCCTGGTGGAGACCGACCGTTCCCTGTCCATCCTCCGCTCGGCGGGAAAAGTGAGCGTCGAGAAATCCGGCGACTTCACGGCGGAGCCCACGCTCCTTTTTGAAGGCACGGCGACCTGGCGCGACACCACCGGCGTCCACCAGCGCGTCCTGCGCACGGTCATCTGCCGGTTTGGCCTCACGCGCAGCGGCATCGTCGGCACCGTCATTGGCCGTCCGGGATCACAGCGCGCCTCATCCGCACCCTGAACTGCGATGCCCGTCACTTTGATGCCCACACATTTCTGCCCCTCGCGCCAGCGTCGGCACCGGGCCGGAGCCGCGGGGTTCACCATGATTGAGTTGATGGTTTCCATGGCCGTCAGCGTCGCCGTCATCGGGGCACTCCTTATCAGTTCGATGGCGATGCAGCGCAGCCTGAACAGCAACAAGATCTATGCAGATGCCTATTCCGATCAGCGCCGCGTCGCGGATTACATCGGGCGCGAATTACGCCGCGCCGTCGGCATGGCCGTCACGGATCCCGCGGGCCTCCGCACGGATGCGACCGGCACCCCTGCCACCGTCAATATTTCCGACCGTGCCTCGCTCATTGTCACCCTTCCCGCCTATTACCGCAGCGACGGGCGGGACGATCCGGGCTACGAGACTCCCCTCGCTGTCGTGGCCGATGCCACGCGCCTCGACTATGGCACGTCCGCGGGCCTGTCCCAGCCGGTCGAGGTCAGCTTCCGCAAGATGTTTTTCGGAAAGGAAAACTGCGTGTGCTTCGTCCGCCAGGAGGCCGGGAAGGACGAGGTCATCGTGCGCCACGCCGAGAACCTTTACGTCCAGGTGACCATCGCGGCGGATGGGCAGACCGGCTCCATGAAGACCTGGTTCCGCTCGTCCGCCATCGGCCCTGCCCCGCTCGTCTCCACCTACGACCGGCTGCTCCTGCGCAACCCGCCACTCCTCTACCGCCCGTGAAACCACTCCTTCCGCGTCCGACTCACGGCGGCGTGATCGTCATCACCCTCGCCACCGTTGCGGCGCTTTCATTTCTCGCGGCCTACACGCTCACCCGCTCCGCACCGCGGGTGCGCATGGCCTACCAGAACGCCGCCTGGCAGGAAGCCCGCGTCGCCGCGGAGGCCGGCATCGATGCCGCCATGAACGACCTCTATGTCAATGCCACCGGCTTCAGTCCCGGCGCATGGCCTGGGTGGAAGCAGGAGGCTGCGCCGGTCGCCGCCCCGACCTCATCAGGCGGCCTTCTCGGAGGCCTTCTCGGCGGTGCCACCAGCACCCTCTCGGGAATCCTCGTGAGCCTCCTCGGCGGCGGCACGACGAGCAGCACCACCACCACGCCCGGCACTGCCGTGAACTCTGCGGCCCCGATCTATCTGGACAACGTCCGCCTCTCCGCCACGACCGGCATCGCCACGGAGGTGGATGTCCGCCTCTGGGCACTCGAGCCCGTCTCGAATCCGAATGCCCGCTGGTTCCGCATCCGCTGCATGGCCACCTGCGCGCTCCCGCCGGGATCCGCCGCCGGAACTCCCGCGAATCTGGACGCGCGCCTCCGCCGTTTCAGCCTGAAAAATGTGCGCCCTGCGCTCCGCAACGACGACCCCGGCCGGCCTTCCAGCATCCCGCTTCCGAATATCTCGCGCGTCATCGAGATCCTCGTCGAGCCCATCCATTCCTTTGAACTCGCGCTCTGGACCGCCGGGCAGATCACCCTTCCACCCAGCGGCTCATGGGCCATTGACAGCTTCGACTCCACGGACCCGAAAAAATCCGGCCCCGGCGGAATCTACCCCGGTAGCGGCAGTCCCATGGTGCAGGCGAATGGCCACATCGCATCGAGCGCCGCACACGCCTTCGACTCGCCGTACGGCGCGACCATCCTCGCGAACGGCACCCGCGTGAACGGCGCAGCCGCCACCGACGGCGGCGACGATCACGCCACAAAGGAACACGAAAATATCTCCGGCACCTTCGCCATGGATCCCGCGCGCATCCATGACGACTTCAACCGGCAGATGATCCCGCTCCCTCGCCCCGCCGGGGAATTCCTCCCGCCCCCGGCAGGAGGCAGCTTCAGCACCGGGCCCCAAAGCTCACCCCTCGTCTATTCCGTCCACGGCGACCTCAAGACCGTGAACATCACCGCCCCCGCGACCGGCACCGGCGCAGTCGTCATCATGATTGATGGCAACCTCGACCTCGCCAAGCCCCTCGTCATCCCCCCGTCCGTCATCGCCATTCTCTTCGTCCGCGGCAACATCACCTTTCGCGACCGCGTCAACTCCGGCCCCGGCAGCAGCAATCTCGCGAACCACCTCCTCATCTTCGCCGAAGGCACCGGCTACCAGAACCAGACCCTGCGCGCCTCCGGCACCGCACCCATCTGCGCCGCCTTCTACGGCCCGCGCACCGATGCCGTCGTGGATGGCGCGGTGGACTGGATTGGATCCCTCAGTGCCCTCACCTTCCGGATCGCCAGCGGTGGCAATGGCGGCATCCACTACGACGAATCCCTCGCCTCCCTCGGCCCCGTCATCGGCTTCCGCATCGCCCGCTACATCGAGGACGTGCGCGAGTAGAGGGCCTTGGCATCACAAATAGGCGCACCTACTTGCCCCGCGCGCCAATCCCATTGTCCGACTGCATTTCCGACTCTCAAAAACAACATCGCCACACACCCATGAAAACCATCAGCACCACCATCCTCTCCCTCATCGCCCTCGTGGCCGCGGCCACCGCCGGCACCTACAAAGTGCCGAAGAAGGAACCCATCGCGTCCATTGCCTTCCCCGAGAAGTGGAAGATCACCGAAGAAGACGAAATCCTCGAGGCCACCACTGCCGACGAGGACATCTACATCGCCATCGAATTCCACAAGGCCGAAGCCATTCAGGAGGCCGTCGAACAGACTTTCGTCTATCTCGCCGAGCACAAGGTGAAGATCGATAAGGCCTCGCAGAAAAAGCAGGAGGTGGACGTGAAGGGCATTCACGTCATCAATTACGACTGGAACGGCGAAGACGAAGACGGCAAGTGCAAGATCAGCCTCTCCGTCCTCGCCGTGACCGAGACGAAGGTCCTGCTGATGCTCTATTGGGCGAGCCCCGAGGCGGAGAAGAAGCACGAGAAGGAACTCGGCATGATTCAGGAAAGCATTGCCAAGCTCGTCAAGTAGCCGCCGACGCACTCCGTGAAAACCCCATGTCCGCGGTCTGCGGCCATGGGGTTTTTCATGTCCCGCGGGAAAGCAGATGGAAATGAAGCTCCGCATTCCGTGCAGCGCGCGTCCGCTCGGTCGGCCCTCTCATGATGCGTTTCCCTCTCCGCGGCGAACTTCCGCGCCATGCACGGGGAGGAGGGATTGAACGCCAGAGGTGCGGGATGGGTGGAGAGTTGAGTGCGGCTACGCCACGATCTTCGGCGATGGTGCGGAGCTGGAGGCGGTGGAACTTCTGGCCGTTGAACGTGCTCATCTCCATCGAGGAATTCACCAAGCCTATGCGCGAGTGGGCGGCGAACACCGGGAGCTACGTGAGCGCGTTCAACGGCCAGAAGTTCCCCCGCCTCCAGCTCCGCACCATCGCCGAAGATCGTGGCGTAGCCGCACTCAACTCTCCACCCATCCCGCACCTCTGGCGT
>JANXZI010000787.1 GCA_025355595.1 Spartobacteria bacterium | reverse complement strand
AGACGCTGAAATGATCCGCGTGGTGCTGCCGTTTCACCTGCGCACACTCGCGCGCGTGAGCGGGGAGGTCACGGTTGACGTGGTTTCGCCCGTGACGATCGGCTCGGTGCTTGATGCGGTTGAAAGTGCGCATCCTACGCTGTGTGGGACGATCCGCGATCACGTCACGAAGCAGCGGCGCTCGTTCGTCCGCTTCTATGCGTGCAAAGAGGACCTCTCGCACGAACCATCGGGGACTCCGCTGCCTGCCGCAGTCGTCGAAGGCACCGAGCCTTTTCTCATCATCGGCGCGATGGCCGGTGGGTGACCTATCGGCAATTCACAATGCCAATCCCATGATCGACACACCGCAAATCATCCAGACGACCGCGCAACTCACCGCCTTCATCCACGTCATCGTTTCCTGGGATGACATCAAGACTGTGATGGGCCCGGGCATCGGCGAAGGCCGACGGATACTTTTGATTTTGAAATCAGCGTGCCCGTCTCCGCGCCGGTCGTCGCATCAGGTCGCGTTCAGCCGGGCATGTGGCCGGCGATGAAAGTGGCGCGCACTTCTTACCGCGGCGAATACGAGGGGCTGAAGGAGGCGTGGGGCGAGTTCATGGATTGGATCGAGGCAAACGGTCACACGCGCGGAGACGATCTTTACGAGCGATACCTCGCCGGCCCGGAGGCGAACTCCGACCCAGCTTCGTGGTGTACGGAACTCAGCCAGCCGCTGAACTAAACGCGGGGCTCGCGAAGAAAATCCGCGCAGGACTCACACCTTCACGCGCTCGATCCGCGCGCCAAGGGCGTTCAGCTTTTCGTCAATGGACTCGTAGCCGCGGTCGATGTGATAGACGCGGTTCACCTCCGTGACCCCTTCGGCCTGCAAGCCCGCGAGCACGAGCGCGGCGCTCGCGCGGAGATCGCTCGCCATCACGGGCGCGCCGCTCAGCCTTGGCACGCCTCGGATGATCGCGGTCTGGCCTTCGAGCGTGATGTCCGCGCCCATGCGCTTGAGCTCGCTGACGTGCATGTAGCGCTGCGGGAAGACCGTCTCGGTGATGACGCTGATGCCGCTCGTCTGGCAAAGCAGCGCGCACATCTGCGCCTGCATGTCTGTCGGAAATCCGGGATACGGCTCGGTCGTGAGGCGCAGCGGCTTCGGGCTGCCGTTGCCGCGGACGCGGACGCCGTCGGCGATCGTATCCACTTCGTAACCGCTCTCGCGAACCGCCGCGATCACGCAGGCGAGGTGTTCGGGATTCGCACGCTGAAGGCGGACCTCCGTGCCCATCATCGCGCCGGCGACGAGATACGTCCCGGCCTCGATGCGATCGGGGATGACGCTGTGATCCGCTCCGTGAAGTTCCTTCACGCCTTCGATGACGATGCGCCGCGTGCCCGCGCCCTCGATTTTCGCGCCCATCTTGTTCAGGAAATTTGCGAGGTCCACGACCTCCGGCTCGGCGGCGGCGCTGTCAATGATCGTCGTCCCTTTCGCGAGCGTCGCGGCCATCATGACGTTATCCGTGCCGAGCACGGTCGGGCCTTGTTTTCCGCGAAGGCTGATCTCCGCACCGCGAAGTTCCGTCGCCGAAAGATGCACATTTCCGTGATCGATCACGCTCTTCGCGCCGAGCGCCTCGAAGCCTTTGATGTGAAGATCGATCGGCCGGTCGCCGATGATGCAGCCGCCGGGCAGCGAGACGATCGCCTCCTTCATCCGCCCGAGCAGCGGCCCGAGCACGCAGACGGATGCGCGCATTTTCCGGACGATGTCGTAGGGCGCCTCGGATTTGATTTCTTCGGCCTGCGTGCGCACGGTGCCGCTCGCCCGCTCCACGCTCGCGCCGAGCTGCGAGAGGATTTGCAGCATGTAGTGGATGTCCGAGAGGTCGGGCACATTCGAGATCGTGCAAGGATCCTTCGTGAGCAAAGTCGCCGCGAGGATGGGCAGCGCGCTGTTTTTGCTGCCGGAGATGCGGACGTTGCCGCGGAGTTTGTTGCCGCCGTGAACGAGGATTTTATCCATGAGTGGTGAAGATGAAACGTTCGCGGCCCTGGTGATCTTTCAGGATTTTTGTGTCGCGCCATCCCTGCGCGGAAAGTTCCGCCGCGAGGATCGCAGTCTGATCGAGTCCGAGTTCGAGGGCGAGCGTGCCGCCGCTGCGGAGTTTCGCTGCCGCCTGCGGGATGAGCCGCCGGATGATCGTG
>JANXZI010000751.1 GCA_025355595.1 Spartobacteria bacterium | reverse complement strand
CATTGGCCGAACGCATCGCCGCAGCCTTGGGCGGCACGGCGTTGGGTCGCACCGATGGCGGGCAGTTCGATGCCTACCTCGGTGCCGGCTACGATGTGAAAATCGGCGACTTCACCATCACGCCGACCGCCTCCATGCTCTACACGCTGGCGAGCTTCGGCGCGTTCGCTGAGCGCGGCTCGCTCCAGCCGCTGCACGTCGGCTCGCAGCAGGAGAGTTCCCTGAGCACGCGTCTCGGTGTGCGTGCCTCGGCCAGCAAAAAGGTCGGCACCGCCACGGTGTCGCCATCGGTCAGCGCACAGTGGCAGCACGAGTATCTCGACACGGAGCTTCCCATCGTCGGGCGCTTCGGAAATGGCGCGGGCGGGAACTTTACCGTCCACGGCCCGAAGGTTGGGCGCGATAGCGCACTGCTCAGTGCCGCGGTGAACGTGGCCTGGGCCAGCCGCGCCTGCTACGTCGCATACCAGGCCGATGTCGGCCGCCAGAACTACGAGAGCCAGACCGTGCTCGCCGGTTTCCGCGTGGCGTGGTGAAGCTGAAATCGGGGGGACGAACGGCTTGACACCGGTATCCCGTCCGCTAACTTCGCCGCCCCTTTTCCCGCAACAGGCGTCCGCATGTGCGGCTGCCCGGGCGAGGGGGACAATCCGGTAACCGTGGTTTGAAACATCGTTAATATCATGATCGAAATGAAGGAACTGCTCGCGAAATCGAAGGCGATTCGCGACTACAAAGAGGGAAGCATCGTCAAGGGAGTCATCCTCGAAATCCGTCCGCGCGAAGTGCTCGTGGACATCGGCTACAAGAGCGAAGGCGCCATCGCCGCGCACGAGTTCGATGACATCGCAGACCTCCAGGTCGGCGACGAAGTGGAAGTGCTCATCTGCCGTCTGGAAAATGACGAGGGCATGGTCATCCTGTCCAAGGAGCGCGCCGCCGCGAAACAGAACTGGGAGAAGATCGTGAAGGTCTTTGACGAGGGCGGACTCATCAAGGGCAAGGTCAAGGCAGTCGTCAAAGGCGGCCTGCTCGTCAACGTCGGCGTCGAGGCATTCCTGCCCGGCTCGCAAATTGACGTCATTCCTCCCAAGGATCTCACACAATTTGTCGGCAACACCTACGACTTCAAAATCGTCAAGCTCAACGACGACCGCCGCAACGTGGTGCTCAGCCGGCGCGAAATCATCGAGGCGGAGCGCTCCGAGAAGCGCGGCGCTTTCATGGGCAGCAAGAAGCCCGGCGATATCGTCAAGGGAATCGTCAAGAACATCACCGACTTCGGTGCGTTCGTGGATCTCGACGGCATGGACGGACTGCTGCACATCACGGACATCACGTGGGGCCGCCTGAACCACCCGAGCGAAGTGCTCAAGGTGGGCATGGAGCTCGATGTCGTGATTCTCGAAATCAACAAGGACAAAGAACGCGTCTCGCTCGGCCTGAAGCAGAACCTCAAGAATCCTTGGGACAAGATCGAAGAGCGTTTCGCCGTTGGTGCGAAGGTCAAGGGCAAGGTCACGAACCTCATGCCTTACGGCGCATTCATCGAACTCGAGGAGGGCGTCGAAGGCCTCATTCACGTCTCCGAACTCTCGTGGACGAAGCGCATCGCTCGCCCGAGCGACGTGCTCACGATGGGCCAGGAAATCGAAGCCATCGTGCTCGGCGTGAACAAGGACGAGCAGAAGATCTCGCTCGGCGTCCGTCAACTCGACACGAACCCGTGGGACGAGATGGAGCACAAGTACCCGATCGGCAAAACCGTGAAGGGCACCGTGCGCAACATGACGGCTTACGGCGCGTTCGTGGAACTCGAGGAAGGCGTGGACGGCATGGTCCACGTTTCCGACATGAGCTGGACCCGCAAGATCAACCACCCGTCCGAGTGCCTCAAGAAAGGCGACGAGGTCGAGGCAGTCGTCATCGACATTGATAAGAACGCCCAGCGAATCAGCCTCGGTATGAAGCAAATGGAAGATGATCCGTGGAAGGACATCGAGCAGCGCTTCAAGATCGGCGACAAGGTCAAGGGCAAGGTCGGCAAGATCGCCGCATTCGGTGCATTCGTCGAACTCGACGGCGGCATTGATGGCCTCGTCCACATCTCGCAGATCAGCGAGGACCGCATCGAGAAGGTGAAGGACGTCCTCAAGGTCGGCCAGGAACTCGAAGCCCGCGTGATCAAGGTGGACAAAGCCGAGCGTCGCATCGGCCTTTCCATCAAGGCCGCGAATTACAACGACGAAGACATGCGCAAGGAAGCCGCAGCCTTCGAGACCGCGATCAAGCCCGGCGAAGACCTCGTCGGACTCGACAAGGCATTCGCCACCGCGCTCGAAGACTACCGCCCCGGCGAGCCGAAGAAGAAGTAGCCCGGCGTCTTCCACAAAAACTCACAACCGCGGATGCTGCCACAGGGCGGCATCCGCGGTTTATTTTTTGGATTCTGGATTTTCGATTGCCACGGATGCACCAATCGAAAATTCCAACCGTCCGCGCTTGGAAAAATCGAACTTGCGCATCGCGGCATCGCAACGATCATCCGCACCACTATGGATAAACCGAAAATCACTGCCTGGATGAAACCCCAATGCGGCTGGAGCAACGGCGTTCGCGCCGTCCTCCGCAAATACGACCTGCCGTTTGAGGACAAGGACATCATCAACATTCCCGCCAACCGCTGGGAGATGGAGCAGAAGAGCGGCCAGTCGCTCCAGCCTACGCTGGAAATCAACGGCACGATGCTCGCCGACATTTCCGGCGAGGAACTCGAAAAGTGGCTCGTCGAAAACAACCTCACGCAGCAGAGCGACGCGCCCGTCGCCGTCCCGCTCAACAGCGCCTGCACCGACGCCCAGCACGAGGCGATGCGCGCGGGTGCGCCGCTGGCTTTCAAAAACTGATCCGAGTTTCACGCGAAAAACTTTGCAAAAGCCGTGCCGGTGAAAGCCGACACGGCTTTTTGCTGTACGGGATGCGAAGGCAGGGGATCGGAAGACACCGGATTCATGATTGAGTTTGCAGCGGTATGCGCGCGCTTCATTGGCGACGCTCGCGTCTGAAAAAATCACGGACTCGCAAAAGGGATTTGTTTTTTTGTTCGGTTCGCGTCGTCGGCGACGAATACCTTGTAAATCGCTGACATGGAAACCACGGAGAATTTGTTGGATGAATTCGCCCGCACCCGCTCGGAAGGTGCGCTGCGGACGATCATCGATCGGCATTTGGGATTGGTTTACGCGGCTGCCTGGCGGGTGACACGTTCGGAGGTCATGGCCAAGGAAGTCGCACAGGATGTCTTTCTCAAACTCACGCAGAAGGCTGCCTCGATTCCGGCCGGCCTGGCTTTTTCGGCCTGGCTCCATCGCACCACGCGATCCATCGGCCTGGACGCCGTGAGGAGCGAAAATCGCCGTCTCCGCCGTGAATCCGTTGCTGCCGAACTCCGTGCCATGAATACTCCCGATGACTCGCTGGAAAATATCATACCATTGCTGGATGAACTGATTGACAGCCTGCCCGACGCTGACCGTGAAATAATCACCGCGCGTTATCTCGAAGATTTGTCCTTCAGGCAAATCGGTGAGCGGCTCGGCATCGAGGAAGATGCCGCCCGTGTCCGGGTCAATCGCTCGTTGGAAAAGGTCCGTGCGCAGTTTGCCAGGCGCGGTGTCACGACCACGGCCGCGGCTCTCAGCACCGCTTTGCCGGCGTTTGCCACCACGACAGTTCCAGCCGGGCTCGCTGCCGCCATTTCGAGTGCGGTCCTTGCCACCGCAGCAGCGGCCACCGTCACTGTTCTCGGATTTACCCTTGCGGCTACGAAAGTGAAGGCAATCGCCCTTGCCCTCATCATCGCGCTCGCCGGTCTGCTTTTGCTGCTCGTGCCCTTTCAAAAGCGATCGGATGTCGCAGGAGTGCCGTCGCTGAAGGAAGTCGCACTGTTTGGCGGTGCAACAAGCACGGACAATATTTTCCAGCAGCGGTTCATCGCGCTTTGGCGGGATCTGCACAACCCGAAAAACGGCTACTTCAGCCAGGACAGTGTTCCTTATCACAGCGTCGAGACGCTCATGATCGAGGCTCCCGATTACGGGCACATGACGACCTCCGAGGCGTTCAGTTTCTGGATCTGGCTCGAAGCAGCTTACGGTCGGGCGACTGGCGATTGGTCGAAGCTGGAGGATGCGTGGGCGGTATTGGAAAAGCACGCGATTCCAAGTGCGAAGGATCAGCCCACCACTCGCTTCTATAACCCAAGCCATCCGGCCACCTATGCTGCGGAGCATGATTCCTTGAGCGGCTATCCATCATCGTTGGAGCAGGGCGTCAGCATCGGGAAAGATCCTATTTTCCAAGAACTAAAGGACACCTACAAGACCACCGACATCTATGGCATGCACTGGCTTGTGGACGTGGATAACTGGTATGGTTATGGCCAGCGCGGCGATGGCACGAGCCGGGCAGCCTATGTGAATACCTTTCAGCGCGGGGCGCAGGAATCCGTCTGGCACACGGTTCCGCATCCTTCGTGGGATGAGTTCAAATGGGGAGGCCGCAACGGCTTCCTTAGCCTATTTATCCGTGACCAGAATTACTCCAAACAGTGGCGCTACACGACGGCACCCGACGCCGATGCACGGGTCGTGCAGGCGATGTATTGGGCCAGCGTTTGGGCGAAGGAGCAGAGGAAGGACATGGATGTCAGCCGTGCCGTGAAGATGGGCGATTACTTGCGATATAGCCTATTCGACAAGTATTTCAAAAAAATGGGCTGCACGAGTCCGCAGGGTGCCCCGGGCCAGGGCTATGACAGTGCTCACTATCTCATCTCATGGTATTATGCCTGGGGTGGCCCGATTGAGAATCAGAACTGGGCGTTCCGGATCGGCTGCAGCCATGTTCATCAGGGCTATCAGAATCCGATGGCGGCCTGGATATTGAGCCAGCAGCAGGCATTCAAGCCGCGCAGCGAAAACGGCGGGCGTGACTGGGGGAAAAGTCTGGAACGACAGCTTGAGTTTTTCCGCTGGCTGCAAACTTCGGAAGGTGCCATTGCGGGCGGCGCGACGAATAGTTGGAATGGCAGTTACGACAAGCCGCCGGGGAATCTGAGCACCTTTTACGGCATGACTTATGACTGGCAGCCGGTCTGGCACGATCCGCCGAGCAATAATTGGTTTGGCTTCCAGTGCTGGTCGGTCGAGCGACTTGCGGAATACTATCACGCCACCGGCGATGCGAAGGCGAAGGCCATACTCGACAAATGGGTGGCTTGGGCGATGGCGGAAGTGAAACTGGAAACGGACGGCAATTACTCACTGCCGAGCGACCTTGCATGGACAGGACAGCCGGATTCTTGGGAGCCGACAAAGCCCGGAGCAAACACCGATTTGCATGTGAAGGTGGTGAGTCGCACCACGGACATTGGCGTCGTCGGATCGCTGGCCAAGCTGTTGCTCTATCACAGCGCGGGGACGAAGCGATGGGGGACGGAGAACCCTGCGCCCGCAAAGCTGGCGGTTGAATTGCTCGAACGGAGCTGGAAGCTCTATCGGGATGACCGCGGGCTCTCGGCTCCGGAAATGCGAGCCGACTACAAGCGCATTTTTGAGCAGGAGGTCTATGTGCCCGGGGGATGGCAGGGCAAGATGGCAAACGGCGATCTGATCAAGCCCGGCATAAAGTTCCTCGATATCCGGTCGAAATACAATGCTGACCCGGATTTTGCCAGAGTGAAGGCGGCATACGACCGCAAGGAAGCTCCAGAATTCCGATACCATCGTTTCTGGGCACAGGTGGAATACGCGACAGCGTGCGAAGTCGCCGCCGA
The DNA here is from genome assembly GCA_025355595.1 of Spartobacteria bacterium. Taxonomy (GTDB): domain Bacteria; phylum Verrucomicrobiota; class Verrucomicrobiia; order Chthoniobacterales; family Chthoniobacteraceae; genus SXWH01. Next base: position 391 of record JANXZI010000751.1, on the reverse strand, counting down.
ACTGCTGCCGGCTAACTAGGAGCCTCTTGAACACTCCGCGACCAACCGGAAGTCGGTCGTCCCGACTGACAGGGCAGACGGGCGTCCCGCCTGTCGGGACAGATGGCAGCTTGCCCTGCAGACCAGGACAGCCGGAGGCCTGTCTTCCGTCCCCACGCTGTCTATCAAAGCAAATTGCCATTCCATTTCTCCCGGCCATATGAAAACTCAGTTCCAAAATCCGACTATCCGAATCTCACACCGAACATTTTTCCGCAGCTTGGCCGCATTGGCCGCAGTTGTCTGCATCTTCTCGCCCTTCCGTATTTGGTCTGCATCTGGCAGTCTGACGCAAAACGATGGGCATTTGGAAAATCCCTTCGTCGGCGCGACATTTTACCGCAACGTGGAT
>JANXZI010000696.1 GCA_025355595.1 Spartobacteria bacterium | reverse complement strand
CCGAACTCAGGAAGGAACTTTCCCGTCTCGTCGTGGACACCACGGCGAAGGTCACGGGCAAGGTGCTCACGGCTGCCGACCAGCAGCGAATCAATGCGGAAGCCAGCAAGGAATTCGCCGCTTAATTTTTTCCCGCGCCGGAAATGAAACTCAACAAAGAGGCCCGCAAACTTTCCAAGCAGCTTTTCCGTGAGAGCTTCACGGGCGGCGCGCTGGACGCGACGAAGGTTGCCGGTGTGACCGATACCGTTATCTGCGCGAAGCCACGCCAATACATCGGCGTGTTGAAGGAATTTGCGCGCCTCATCCGTCTCGAAGTCGCGCGACGCCACGCGATCATCGAGAGCGCGGCGGAACTCGAAGCGGCGGAGAAGACGGCGACGATCAACACCATTCGCGCAAAATACGGGGCGGACGTGACGACCGAATTCAAGACGAACCCCGCGCTCATCGGCGGGCTCCGCATCCAAGTCGGCAGCGACGTCGTAGACGCCAGCGTCCGATCCCGCCTCGACCGCCTCGCGAACGATCTCGCAGCGTAATTTTTTCTTCCTCTCAACACTCAACTTTCAACTCTCAACTCCGCCTCTATGAGCAGCATCCTGCAAGACCTCGAATCCAAAATCGCCGGCCTCAAAACTAGCACCGCCAAGTCCAACGTCGGCACCGTCCGTGAAGTCGGTGACGGCGTCGCAAAAATCGAAGGGCTGAGCGATGTGATGCTCAACGAGATGCTGGAATTTCCCGGCGGCGTCTATGGCCTCGCACTGAACCTCGAAGAGAATGAAGTCGGCGCGGTGCTTCTCGGCGACGACAAGCTGGTCGTCGAAGGCTCCGAGGTGAAGACCACGGGCCGTCTGCTTTCCGTGCCCGTCGGCAAAGGGCTGCTCGGTCGCGTCGTGAACACCATCGGCCAGCCGGTGGACGGCAAGGGACCCATCACTGCCGACGCGCAGTATCCGGTCGAGAAAATCGCCCGGCATCATCAAGCGCAAATCGGTGAGCCAGCCGGTGCAGACGGGCATCATGGCGATTGACGCGATGATCCCGATCGGCCGCGGCCAACGCGAACTCATCATCGGCGACCGCGCGACGGGCAAGACGACCATCGCGATTGACGCCATCATCAACCAGGGCCGCATCAACAAGGCCAACGAAGGCAAGGCCGGGTTCCGTCCGCTTTATTCCATCTACGTCGCCATCGGCCAGAAACAGTCGAACGTCGCGCGCAACATCGCGGTGCTCGAAGAGACCGGCGCGATGCAATACACGATCATCGTCGCGGCGACTGCGTCCGACACCGCTTCGATGCAGTATCTCGCGCCGTTCGCCGGTGCGGCGATGGGCGACTGGTTCATGGATAACGGCATGGATGCGCTGATCGTATTCGACGATCTCTCGAAGCAGGCCGTCGCGTATCGCCAGGTCTCGCTGCTCCTCAAGCGCCCGTCGGGCCGCGAGGCGTATCCCGGCGACGTTTTCTATCTCCACAGCCGCCTGCTCGAGCGCAGCGCGCGCGTGAACGAGGCGAGCGGCAATGGCTCGCTCACCGCGCTGCCGATCATCGAGACGCAGGCCGGCGACGTTTCGGCCTACATCCCGACGAACGTGATTTCCATCACTGACGGCCAGATTTATCTCGAAACTGACCTCTTCTACCAAGGCATCCGCCCGGCAGTGTCCGTCGGTCTCTCCGTGAGCCGCGTCGGTTCCGCCGCGCAGATCAAGGCGATGAAGCAGGTCGCGGGAAAAATCAAAGGCATGCTTGCGCAATACCGCGAACTCGCGGCGTTCGCGCAGTTCGGCAGCGACCTCGATGCGGCGACCAAGGCGCTGCTCGACCGCGGCCAGCGCATCGTGGAAATCTTCAAGCAGCAGCAATACAACCCTCTGGCCGTCGAGCTGCAGGTCGCGACGCTGTGGGCGGTGATGAACAACCACTACGACGACGTGCCCGTGGAACGCGTGAAGGAATTCCAGATGAAGTTTCAGGACTACCTCGGCACGCGCAAGGAAGCCGTGCTCGCGGGCCTGCGTGACAAGCCGGAAATCAACGACGCAAATGCGGCGGCGCTCAAGGAAGCGATCGCTGAATTCAAGCAGGGCTGGCGCTAACCGACACCGACCATGGCCGCGAACACCCGCGACATCCGCCGACGCATCAAGTCGGTCAAGAACACATCGCAAATCACGAAGGCGATGCAGATGGTCGCTGCCTCGAAGATGCGCAAGGCGCAGATGCGTGCGCTCAGCGGCCGACCTTACGCCGAGGAGCTGGCGAAGATTCTCGCCGCACTTGGAAATGCGGGCGGCGGCGAGGAATTGCATCCCCTTTTGCAGGAGCGCAAGGAAGTGAAGCGCGAACTCGTGCTCGTCATCAGCACGGACAAGGGCCTCTGCGGCGCGCTCAACACGAATCTGCTCCGCGAACTGAACAAATTTGATGCGGCAACGACCACCTTCGTCGCGGTCGGACGCAAAGGGGCGCAATACCTCGGCCGGCTCAAGCGCGACCTCGCCGCGGAGTTTGAACTGAAGGAGACATTCACGTTCCTCGAGTGCAAGCAGGCGTCCAAATTCTGCATCGAGAAATTCCTCGCCGGTGAGGTGGACAAGGTCACCGTGGCGTTCACCGACTTCGTGTCCACGCTGCGGCAGGAGCCGACGCTGAAGGTGATCTTGCCGGTGCAAAATTTTGAGCTCGCCGAGATGCATGGCACTCACGCCGAAGCGAAGAAGACCGAGGCCCCGGCGAGCACGACTGAGTTCCTTTTTGAACCGAGCCCAGCCGGCGTGCTGGAACATCTCGTGCCGCACTACGTCCACTTTGCCGTCTATCAGATGGTCCTCGAAAGCCGCGCCTCCGAGCACAGCGCGCGCATGGTCGCGATGAAGAACGCGACGGACAACGCGAAGCAGCTCATCAAGGATCTCACTCTCGAATACAACAAGGTCCGCCAAGCCGGCATCACCACCGAACTTCTCGAAATCACCACGGCGCAAATGGCGCTCGGTTAAACCACTCACAATCACTTACATGAACCAAGGCAACATCGTCCAAATCATCGGCCCCGTCGTGGACGTGGATTTCTCCGCGAGCGGCATCCTCCCGAAAATCTACGAGGCGCTCGAAATCACCTTCAACGCCAACGGCGTGGACACCAAGCTCGTGCTCGAAGTGCAGCAGCACCTCGGCGACAAGTGGGTGCGCGCGGTCGCGATGAGCAGCACCGAGGGCCTCAAGCGCGGGCAGAAAGTCACGGCCACCGGCGATTCGATCACCGTGCCTGTCGGCGAATGCACGCTCGGTCGCATCTTCAACGTTACCGGCGATCCCGTGGACGAACGCGGCCCGGTCATCGCGGAAAAGCGCTACCCGATTCATCGCCCCGCTCCGAAGCTCACCGATCAGGACACCAAGGCGACCATCCTCGAAACCGGCATCAAGGTCATTGA
>JANXZI010000688.1 GCA_025355595.1 Spartobacteria bacterium | reverse complement strand
CGCCTCAAGCACTGGTGGAAAGAGGCACTGCAATTGCCCCTGCTCTGACCCGCCCCTTTTTTACCCAAGTTATTCACAACGCAAGCTAACGCTGTAGCACAACAAACCACCAACCATGCCAGCCATCAAACCGCCCAAGTTTGGCCGGCCAGAGCTTCTCCGAAAGTTGAAGCCGGCCAGCCGCGCCACTCTCCTGAATCCGTTCCGCGACTACTTTCACGGGCGCGGATGTCCGCTGCCTGCCGTTCTCGACGACGATGCTGATTACGAGGCGATCTCGCTGGTGCTCATGTCACCGGATGAGCATTCGCCATCCGAACTCGTCGAGACGCTCGAGATGTTGGAACTGCTCGCCGATCCGCAGTGCAGTTTCGACTTCGAGCAAAGCGCGGGCGATGTGGTCGAGCGCCTGCGCGAGTCCGATGATTCGGCCGGCGACCTCGCGATTAAATTGCTGCGCGAAGCGCCGGACGTGGCTTGGCAGGTCTTCGACCGCCGGGCGCTAGGGATGACGTGCAGGTCGCGTCGCTCAAGCAGCTCACTTTTCGCCTCGGCGGCTGTCCGATTTCGCTCGGCCCTGGCGACGTCTTCGCCGCCATCGAGGGCATGGGCGTCTCGCTCGCTGAAATCACGGAACTGCACGAGGCGACGTTCGCGTTGAAGCTCGCGCACCGACGCGCGCTGGTCCACGTCCGCGTGCGTCCCGGTCAGGACAACATTTCCGCCGCCGCTGGCCTGCCCGTCGTGGACGACTGGCTCGAACAAACCGGCTTCGCCTCCGCACACCATGACACCGAACTTCTGGCGCACCGTTGATTCGTTCGGCACCGCAGGCGTCGCCGCGCTCGCATGGCGGCTTCGACTAGGGGCGGAATACACCGCCACGCGCGCATTCCTGCGGCGCTCATCACACCATGCCGCGCTTGTGCCTGATCCCGATGACCCGCGCCGCTGGTTGCACGTCTATCCAGACAGCGCCCACGGTCACGTAGCGATCAGCGACGAAAGTCCACCGCACCGCGAGCCGTTGCCATTGAAAGCAGAGGATGTTTGCGAGCTGACCGTGGATGTGAACCGACTGCGCCCGCAACTCGCCAATGCATTCGCGTTTGTCGCCGCAACGGAGGCCACCACTGCCGCCCGCGATGTTCACCAACTCGGCATCGCGCAACCGACGAAGGGGCGCGCCGTGCCCGTTCTCATCTACCTGCCATGCGGTTTGCCCACCGACCGCGCGCAGCTCCTCCGCGCACTCTCGGAACTTCCGCCGAGCGTGCTCTACGTGCCGACGCACCGCTGGCAAACACCGGATGCATTCAAGCTCGCTAACAATCGCAGCATCGCCATCGAATCACTCGCGGATCGGCTCGCCGAAACATTGCCTGTCGCGGCGACGCTCTCGGCTCCCGATGAACCCGGCTCATCCGCGGCCCGCGCTAAACTCCGCCCGCTTCTCCGCGTCCAAACCGGCTGGCGGTGGGAGGACGTTCGCATCCGCCTGACAATCCGTGCGACAATGATCGCGTCACACGGCACCGAGCGCGGCGAGCATCGCTTTGCGTCGGCGGAGAAAGGCGAAAGCATCCGGCACTTTCCGCGGCTGTTCAAAATGCTCATCGAGATCAGCTTCGCCGGTCACTGGCAAAACCCGGCACCGACCACGCGCGACTATGAGAAGGTGAGCAAGTCCTTCCAGCGGCTCCGCCAGACCATCGAGAAGCTCATCCCCATCCCATCCGAGGCTTTCGTCCGCGACGGCAACCGCTGGCGTCCGCGCTTCCAGATCCAGCTCGACGAGGAGATGGAAACTGTTACACGTCGCTATCGCTCAATGAAGAATTCGAGTGACCATGCTGACGCAGAGGAAGCCGAATAGCCGGCCCTCTCCAGCGACTCGAATCTGAGTGACATTCAAGTGACCACATTTTCGCAGTTTCTAGCAGATTTCACCAGCCCGCCGCAGGCGGCTACAGGGAAGGGATTTGCTTACAGAAGCACTTACTACATCCATGCGCTGCAGCGAACGGCTCCGCGTGTCACGCTGGCTGCTTCCGGCCGCCGCCTTGCCCCCACCATGCAGCCAGCGCGCCAGCCTCCGCAGTCGCTGAGCTTGGGGTCGTAAGTGCTTCTGTAAGCAAATCCCTTCCCT
>JANXZI010000687.1 GCA_025355595.1 Spartobacteria bacterium | reverse complement strand
TTCGAGGGCTTCGCGACAGGTTCGAGCGCCCCGACATTGCGCTGCTCTTCCCGCAGCCGCGCTTTCGCGACTTCAAACGCTTTCGTCCGAAGCGATTTCCAGCGCTCCTTGCCACCGACCTAAAGCCGGGCGTAGCATCCGCCTCTCCAATGCCTGACGAGATTCTGCACGCTGGTCTTGACCCACGAATGATGCGCTTTCTGCTCGCTCATTCAAAGGCCGAATGAACATGACCGTGGAACGCGCAAGATTTTTGAAGGGTAAAACGCAAAATTACCTCTGAAAGCCGGCATGGCGAAATGGCAGACGCAAGGGACTTAAAATCCCTTGGGAGGCAACTCTCGTGCGGGTTCGAGTCCCGCTGCCGGCAGTGTTTTTCTCCGCGTGGGGGCGGGGAAAAGTGGGCGGAAAGGCGGGGGCGAATTTTTCTGCGAAAGCCCTAGCCACGCGCGGGGAGGCGTGCAAGCGTCCGCGCCTTCCTATGAAAAACCATCGTTCGCAATGCCTCGCAATCGCCGTTTCCATCGCCACCGCCGCCTTTGCCACGGCGGAGGACAAGCCCGCAGCACCCAAGGTGCCGGCCGGATCGGCGGCTGGTGTGGCGGCGACGGTGAACGGTGACGCCATCACCACTGCGGAAATCGAGCAGGTGTTTGAGCGGTGGGCCGCCGAAGCGGTCCGGCGCGGGACCCCGATGGAAGCCGTGGCCGCACAAAGGGCTGGCGTGCTTAAGGAGATCCTCGACGACACGATCAACAACCGGCTGGTTATGAAGGCGTCCGCGTCGGTGAAGGTCGAGTCGGCGGCGGTGGATGCGGAATTTGAAAAAATCCTCGCGGCGCAGCAGGCGCAGACCGGCAAGAAGCCGACGATGGAGGAGGTGAAAGCGGATCTCGCGAAGAACGGCATGACCCTCGAGTCGCTGAAGGAGACCATCGCCAAGCGGATGCAGCAGCGCGAGTGGATGGAGGCGCAGCTCAAGGGCAAGGCCGCGGATGCGACGGAGCCTGAGGTGAAGGAATTTTACGAGAAGAACCCGCAGTTTTTCACGCAGCCCGAGCAGGTGCGCGCAAGTCATATCCTTTTCTTGCTCAAGCCGGACGCGGCTCCCGAGGCAGTCGCCTCCACTTTCAAAAAGGCCGAGGCCGCGGTGACACGCGCCAAGAAGGAGGACTTCGCGAAGCTCGCGGGCGAACTCAGCGAGGAGCCCGGCGCGAAGGAGCGTGGTGGCGACCTGAATTATTTCCCGCGCAAGGGCGCGATGGTCGAGCCGTTCGCAGAGGCGGCGTTCAAGCTGAAGAAGGACGAAGTGTCCGCGGAGCCGGTGCGCTCGGAGTTCGGCTACCACATCATCAAGGTGACGGATCGCAAGGACGCCTCGAAGGTGCCGTTCGACGAAGTGAAGCCGAAGATCGTCGCGCATCTCTCGAATGACCGGAAGAAGGCGGCGGTGGAGGGCATCATCGCCGCGATGCGCGCGAAGGCCGACGTGAAGATGAACGCCGCGGCTCCCGCAGTGCCCGCACCCGCGCCCGCACTCGCGCCCGCGCCTGCGCCTGCGCCGAATAAATAGCCCGCCCGCTTTTCGCGGATGCGGCTCCCCGGTGCGGCCGCAGAATTGAATGACGCACCCTTGCGGCGCGGCGATGTTCCTGCTGGATTCCGCGCGGAGATTTTTTTGCGCACATGGCCCTATCGAACAAAAACAGAAAGAGCGTCGGCGTCATCGGACTCGGCATCATCGGGACCCGCGTGGCGGCAGGACTGCGGCACGCGGGCTTCAACACCGGCGTGTGGAATCGCACGCCGCGGCCCGCGCCGAATTTCCTCGGCTCGCCCGTCGAGGTTGCGCAGGAGTGCGATGTCATCCAGCTCTTCGTCTCGGATGCGAAGGCCGTGATGGAGATCATCGAGTCGCTCGCGCCAGCGCTGAAGCCGGAGCATCTCATCGTTTGCAATGCAACGATCGGACTCGAAGGCACGCTCGCGGCGGCGGAACGCGTGCGGCAGATCGGCGCGCGGTTTTTGGACTGCCCATTCACCGGCAGCAAGGGCGCGGCGGAAAAGCGCGAGCTCGTGTATTACATCGGCGGCGAGGAGCAGGATTTCCTGCGTGCAAAGCCAATCCTCGAGGCGACAAGCAAGGCCATCGTCCACATCGGCAGCGTGGGCCAGGCGGCGGTGGTGAAGGTGGTCACGAATCTCATCAGCGCAGTCACCGTGCAGACGCTCGCCGAGGCGCTCGCCATCGTGAAGCGCTCGGGCATCCGCCCTGAGGCGCTCGCGGAGGCGATCGAATGCAACGCGATGCGCAGCGGCGTGACCGATCTGAAACTTCCCGCGATGCTCAGTGGCGACTACGCCCCGCACTTTGCGCTCAAGCACATGTTCAAGGACGTGCAGCTCGGCATCGAGATCGCCAACAAGCTCGAACTCGACGTGCCCGCGACGAGCACCGTCGGTGGCGTGATGTACGGCGCGGTGATGAAAGGCCACGGCGATCTCGACTACGCCGCCGTCTCGAAGCTGTACGAAAATCACACCCCCGCGACGAAGCCCGCGCCCGCGCAATGACCGGGGAGCCGGGCGTGAGCGCCGAGCAGTATCGCGCATTCCGCGAACGCGGCGGAGTCGTGGATCTCGCGTCGCGCGTGAAGCTGCTTTTCAAGGGTGACGATCGCGTCCGGTACCTCAACGGCCAGCTCACCGCGAACGTCGCGGCAGCAAAATGCCCGTCCGTCTTTCCCGCGTGCGTCACCACGGCGAAGGGGCGCATGTGCGCGGAGGTCTTCGTGAGCATCGGCCCGTCCGGCGTGCTCGTGGATGCGGATGCCGCCGTCGCCGGGACGCTGCCCATGCGCATGGAGCGCTACATCATTGCCGACGATGTGACGATGGAGGACGCCACGGAGAGCATCGCCATCGTGCATTTTCTCGGCGTGAAAATGGACGATGTGCCGGAGGAAATCCGCGCTGCGCTCGTCCCGTCGAACCGCTTCGGCATCGCGGGCCACGACTGGTTTCCGCCATTTCGGAAAGACCTCGCACCGGTTTGGGAAAAGATCACCGCGCGTGCGCCCGTGCTCTCCGATGCGCTGCTCGACATCGTCCGCATCGAGCACGGCGTGCCGCGCTGGGGCCGCGAACTCGATGAGAACACGCTGCCGCACGAGGCCGGGCTCGACCGCACGCACATTGATTTTCACAAGGGCTGCTACATCGGCCAGGAAGTCATCTCGCGCCTGCGCAGCGTCGGCCATGTGAACCGCGAACTGCGTGGCTTCGTCTCCGCGGACGGTGTCCCGCTCGCGGCCGGCGCACGCATTTTTTCCGCCGCTGATCCCGCGCGCGATCTCGGCCGCATCACGAGTGCCGCGTTCAGTTTCGCTCTCGACCGCCATATCGCGCTCGGCTACCTCCGCCGGGACGCAGCCGGTGTGGAATTTCTCGCCGCCGCGCCGGACGCCCCCGATGCTCCGGCGCACATCGCACTGCACCCACTCCCATTCATCCCATGAAAAAAACGCCCCTCCTTCTTCTCGCACTCTGCGCCACCGTGCGCGCCGACGACGTGGCCGTGCTCGACATCCGTTTCGAGGATGGCACCACGCGCCAGGCCGTCATCGAATTCTACGAAAAGGACGCACCGCAGACCGTCGCGAATTTCAAGAAGCTCGCGGGCAAGGGATTTTTCAAAGGCTGCGCATTTCACCGCGCCATCCCGACCGCGATCGTGCAGACCGGCGATCCGCTGAGCAAAAAAAAGGACCGCACCGCAGTCGGCACCGGCGGCCCCGGATATACGCTCGCGCCGGAGATTCACCGGCCGCACACGAAGGGCGCGGTCGCCGCCGCGCGCATCGGCGACAAGGTGAACCCGCAGCGCCGGTCGAACGGCAGCCAGTTCTACGTCTGCGTCTCACCGCAGCATCAGCTCGACGGAAAGTACACCGTCTTCGGAAATGTGATCCGCGGCCTCGACGTGCTGGAGACGGTTTCAAACCGCTCCGCCGACACGAACGACTATCCCATCGAGCGCATCCTCCTGAAGAAGGTGACCATCATCCCGCGCGAAAAACTTTCCGCGCCCGCTGCCCCATCGCAGCCCGGCGCGGCACCCGCGAAGAAGCCGCTCTGGCGTCGCGTGTGGCCATTTTGAGAGCGTCGAAAAATCACGCTGCCCCGGTGCGCGCGCAGTTTTTCGCCCGCGAAACCCTTGCGCCGCCCGCGCTGTGCGGGTAAGCACACCGCTCCTCGCCGGGAAAGGGTAGATACCGAAGTGGCCAAACGGGGCGGACTGTAAATCCGCTGGCTTACGCCTTCGATGGTTCGAATCCATCTCTGCCCACTCCCGCCCGGCTTGCCCCCGGACGCCGGCGTGCTATCCGCATTCCCCATGAACCGAATCTTCGCGCTGGCCATTGGCATTTTCTTTTTTCTCAGCACGCCGGGCTGGGCTGCGGAACCGACCTTCGTGGGCGAGTGGGAGTCCACGTACGGGCGCATGATTTTGAAGGCCGACGGGAAGAAAATCGCGGGCACATACGAATATGCGGGCGGCGTGGCGAATGACATTACCGGCACGCAGGACGGGCTGAAACTCACGTTCACGTACGAGGAGCCGAGCGTGACCGGCGAGGGCATCTTTACCCTCGCGGCTGACGGGAAGAGCTTCGATGGAAAGTGGCGGCCGAAAGGCCAGGCGGTGTGGGCAAACTGGAGCGGCCGGCGGCCTTCCGTGCCGATTCAAAATTTTTCCGGCGTGTGGAAGACCACGTATGGAATGATGCGGCTCACGCAGCAGGGCCATGCGGTCGAGGGCTGCTACATGTTCTCGGGCACGGCGCGGATTTCTGGCACGGTGAATGGCGACAAGTTCGCGTTCAAATATCGCGAACCCGACGGCACGGCGGGGACCGGGGAATTCAAACTGTCGGCGGAGCGCGACCGGTTCGAGGGAACCTGGAAGTCCGATGTCGCGAAGACCGTGGATGTGTGGACTGGCACGCGCGTGGTGCCGCAGGCGGGGCGCGTATGGCTGGTGGTCCTCGAAGCGCGTTGGGAATCGAGCCTGCGCGAGCAGGAATATTCTTACGGCGAGATGATGCGGCAGTTCTTCACGCGCGTTCCGACGGTCGCGGTGCGGCACCGCTGGTTCACGGGCCGGGCGGATTTTGCGAAGTGGTGCGAGGAATTGCCTTACATCAATGAGCCCGTGATTTTCTATGTCGCCTCGCACGGAAATGAGAAGGGCATCACCGTCGGGAAAGAGGTGCTCGACGGGACATTCATCGGCACGCAGTTGCGCGATGCTGCGAGCGTGAAGCTGATCCACCTCGGCTCATGCCTCACGATGGCGGGCACCGTGCCGCAGGACATCCGGAAGGCGGACAAACTGCCCGCGCCCGTCTCCGGCTACACGCGCACGGCGGACTGGGCCGGGAGCGCGGTGATTGATTTCGCGTATCTCGATCTCGTGCTCTCGCGGCAGCTTTCGCCCGCGGAAGCGGTGCGGCAGATTCGCGAAAATGTTTCGTTCGCCGGGGAGCAGGGGAAGCCGGGGAGCGTGATCGCTCCGGCGGGATTGAAGATCGTCGAGTGAGCGCGCGGCGAAGCTGCCGGGGTCGAGTGGTTGGCTTGCGTGCCGTCGTATCGAAGTGCCGCGGTGGCCTGAGGATTTTGCGAGACACGCTGGCACTGGGTGAACGCCGTGTTGTCGGCACGGCTGCGCAGGGCGACTTGGCGCTCGATTTACCAGCCGAAGAAACGGATAATGTTTCTTCTTCTTCAAGTATGAGCCGACTTTGCGTCCACACCATCTCCACCAAGCCGCTGAATCTGGACCAGTGCCTCACGGAATATCCGAAGCAGGGTGTCAGCGGAATCACGATTTGGCGGCAGGCGCTCGAAGGCCGTGACCTTGCGACGGTGAAACGTCAGGTGGGGGACTCTGGCATGGATGTGGTCAGTCTGTGTCGTGGCGGATTTTTCCCGGCCACCACGGCGGCGGCGCGGCAGAGTGTGATCGATGACAATCTGAAAGCCGTCGAGCAGGCGCACGCCATTGGCGCTCCGCTCATCGTGCTCGTCTGCGGTGCAGTGCCGGGGCAGCCACTCGCGGAATCACGCAAACAGATCACCGAGGGCATCGCGGCAGTGCTGCCTGCGGCGGAGCAGGCTGGCGTGAAGCTCTCCATCGAGCCACTGCACCCGATGTATGCGGATGATCGCAGCGCGGTGAACACGCTGCGGCAGGCGCACGAGATCTGCGATGCGCTGGGATCACCGAAGTCGCTCGGCATCGCTGTGGATGTGTATCATGTGTGGTGGGATCCTGAGTTGAAGGCGCAGATCGATTTCGCCGGCCAGACAGGCCGGCTGCACGCCTTCCACATCTGCGATTGGAAGACGCCGACGACCGACCTTCTCAATGATCGCGGGCTGATGGGCGAAGGCTGCATCAACATTCGCGAGATCAGCGACTGGGTGGATGGCACGGGCTTCACCGGATTTCGGGAGGTGGAAATTTTCTCGAACAAGTGGTGGGCGGCGGACCAACAGGTGTTCCTCGATCAGATCGCTGCGAGCTACCAGCAGGTTTACGCGTCACCTTCGCCCGCGACAGGACTCCCCCGCGAATGACCTCGGTATGCCACAGGGCGAGGGCGGGCGGAAGCTCCCGGGTGGAGCATGCGACTCGCGTGCTGTTTCCGGCGACCCGCCGGAAATGCCGAGGCAGCGTGTGCGCAACCACGCAGCGTTTCCCAATCTGGACGTCCTCAAATTTGAGCGCCATCCACAGAGTCATGCGCAGCGGATGTCTGCGGCCAGTGGCCGCAGACAGCATCCGGGTCGGGTGCTCTAC